>QIGB01000024.1 GCA_003228815.1 Chlamydiota bacterium
CCAAATCTTACCTAAAAACCCTCAAGAAAGAGGGGCGTTTTCTCTTAGATATCTATTAATCAGCCCCTTACAATCTAACATTGAAAAAAATTAAATAATAAGATATAATTGGAGTTGTTAGATATTAAAAACTTAATAAAATTATGACTTTTAATAATTTAGTAAACAATTCGTGTCGAGGCGTTGATTTCGGCATACGATTTACCCTTGAAGTTCTAGGGGCTTCCGGAGCCATTTGGGGAGCCAGCGAAGTCTTGCATCTTCGCAATAGCGATCATGAGCTCAACAATACTTGTTGGAGAATTGCTGCCATATTCGTTGGAATACTTGCAATGATCCGATTTATTCATAAAGAATCGCAATCTTCGGAGAATCTTCAAGGAAGAGTAGGCCCAGCAAACAAACTCGACCAGACAGAAACAACACCTCCCCCCATTACTGAAAAGCTCGCGACGCAAGTCGAGCATTCAGTTATATAAATTCGTGTGATTATTTGGTACAGCTTTTCCCTGAGCAGTAAAAATGCGGAACGCGAAAGCAACTTTTGTAAGTTGCTGAGCGCGAGCATGAAACTGATCTGGAAAAGATGGCCAAAGAAGCATACGAATTTATGTAACTAGACACTAGTGCTCTGTCAGTCTTTGATTTTAGAGTAAATTGATTTTAGTTTGCGTCCTAAATTTTAATCATGACAGAGCACTAGTGTCTAGTTAACGAAATTCACTCAATTATTTTGGTCAGATTTTTCTGCTTGGCAAAGCGCGGAGCTCGAAGGCAACCTGAATAGAATTGTCGAGTGCGAGCGCTAAGCTAGGCGGGAAAAGATGAGTAAAATAATGATGTGAATTTCGTTAACTAGACACTAGATGCGTAATTCTCAAGGCCTCTCTTGATCCCATCAAAGAGTTGCATTTTGGGATATTTCTGCGCCATATAGGCCATTGCCTCTTCATAAGTCATGCCAATGCGACTGATCAGATACGCAACGACAAGACCTGCGCTTCTATTTTCCCCAGCAGAACAATGAACCAATATCTTTTGATCATTCTGAAGAGCTTGATCAATGAATGCAAAGGCACTACAGAACCACTCTTCAACAGTGAGTTCTTCGTCGCCCTCCTTTTCACTTGTGGCTTGTATCAAATCATCCCATCCTTGGCTTTCTAGACAAAGTCTCAAAACACTTTCTTTACCCAAAACTTCCTCTAACCCTATATTGAAAGGACTATTCACTACTGCAAGAACGCTTTGGATTTGCAAAGGATTCTGCCTGCATACTTTAATGGCGTCGGCCGCAGAACCAAGAAACAGCCCAGGTATTATTTGAGAACTTGGAGTTTTATCTGCTAATAGTTGTGTCACACTTGGCAATTTCTCCCTGATCAGCATTCTAGGTTTTTTTGTTGAACATGCTGCACTTGGCTCTTCCTCTTGTGGAGCCTCTGCCAATGCATCACGACGTTTGCGTTTTAGAGTAGCGCCTTCAAGTCGACGGGGGGAGGATCCTCGAGAAAACAAATCGTTTGCGGAACTCACAAGTCTAGATGTTGTTGTTGCCCTCGTCGGCTCTGTATTTTGTGAAGCTCCTTGCCAACTAAAAATGATTTCCCATTTATAAACAGGAACTTTAGATCGAGATATTACAGGTGTGCGAGAAAAAAAAGCATCCGCAGGTGCAATTGTCCTTGCCGTATTTGGTAACACATTTTCCAAACTAACAGGACCTCTCGGTGTTAGAATATCAAGATCGGGTGGTGTCTCTAATACCTGAGGACACATATTTTCACTAGAACGATATCCCCATTGACTCTCAGAAAACGGTTGTGGATTAGTTAAAGAGGTCATCATTCCTCCGAGGTTATGATACAAAAACATTGCAAACCATCCCCACAGCCAAAATCGGTCAAACCAGCACCCGAAGTAACGGTGATTCCCACCTGCGAAATATTGAGATGCATGGTTTTTGCAACACTGTTTCGCATCTCTTCAATGCGGGGTTGGATTTTCGGTCTCTTTCCTTCAATTGAGATCGAAACATGTTGAATTTTTTGTAGACCAAGTGTCAGAAGCGCTTTTTCGAGATAAATGCCGCTATCAGTGATTCCATCTTTGCGGCGTAGCTCTATTGCAATGTCACCCAAGATCGGAACTCCGGTAAGAGAGGTAATCGCATTGCAAATGGCATGGAAAACAGGATCTCCATCCGACTGACCCAAGAGGCCTGGAACATTTTCAAAAATGATCCCACCAATGATACAGGGTTTGGAAGAATCTTCAGGAAGAAATCGCCTGCTATTTTGCCCGATTCCTGTTCTGATTTTAGGAAATTTTAGGTTTTCACCCATTCTTGCTCTTTCTCTGTAACGAGCTGCTCTTCTTTACGGTGGCGGTCGAGAGCGAGTTGAATCAGTCGATCAATCAATTCTGGAAAGCTAAGCCCTGTGGCGCGCCACATTTTAGCATAGGGGCTATTATTTGTAAGTCCAGGAATGGTATTGATTTCATTGAAAAAGATCTCCCCCTTCTGAGACATGAACAAATCTACGCGAGCCATCCCCTCACAACAGAGAATTTTATAAGTCTGCAGCGTAATTGTTTGCACCTTTGTCAATTCTTCTGGAGTGAGCTGCGCAGGGATAATGAACTCCGCACCTTCGGGATCGAGATATTTTGACGCATAGGAGTGAAATTCCCCTTTTGGTTTGATCTGACAAGGAAGAGAAAGAATCGGATGCTCATTTCCAAGAACAGAACACTGCAATTCGATTCCTTCAATTGCCTCTTCGATCAAAATCTTTCGATCAAATTGAAAAGCATAATCTACTGCTTCTTCAAATTCTACAGGAGACTTTACTTTGCTAATGCCGATTGATGACCCTGAGCGCGAGGGTTTGACAAAAACAGGAAGAGAGAAATGCTCTTGCATCTTTTGAAAAGACCACAAATGGCGTTCATGCTGAGAAATGGAAAGAAAATGGGGAGTGGATATGTTTGCATCACGAATCAATCTTTTCATGACATCTTTGTCCATTCCCACCGCTGAACCGAGAACATTGGCGCCTACATAGGGAATACCAGCAAGCTCTAAAAGACCTTGCACAGTGCCATCTTCACCATAGAGGCCATGTAAAGCAGGGAAGATAACATCAATTCCTTGCATTTCTTTCTGAATTTGTATCTCTCCTTTTTTTGACCCAAGTGCAATGAGATTGGGGTCTTCTGCATGAAGGAGATAATCACATTCTTCATAGAGGTGCCATTTCCCCTCTTTATCAATCCCAATAAGGACGACCTGGTATTTTTCACGATCAAGCGCCTGGACAACATTACGAGCCGATTGCAGTGAGACTTCATGCTCAACCGACTTTCCACCAAAGAGGACACCTACATTGATTTTTTTCTTCATAAACACAAATAATGACGAATTGGTAAGGCTATGTCAATTCTCCATCTTTGTAATACGTTCTTTGAAAGGGAACTTGCCGGCAAAGCCGGCAACGACCTGCGCGCTGCATTTCTTCAAAATCCAAATTTTGCGCAGCTGCAATTTCTTCCCTATCTCTATGCCAACGAAGGTGAAGGCCTTTTGGTGACGGAAAAACCAGACACAATGCCTCTACCAACTTATGACCTTGAAGAAACTTCACCTTTTCAAAAAGTGGAAACATGGGGCTATTCTCTTTTGGCAAAAAATTGGGCTGATGCCAATGGGTTATCCTATTTTATGCCTCCATGGGATCTGGTCAAAATGGTCAACTCCAAAACATACAGCTTTGCCAAAAGCCCTCTGCCTGGGGCTCGTCTCATTTATAAGGGAGAACCTCTAGAAAAAAAAATGGTTCTCAAAAGTTGCTATAAAACCGCTGGCAGTGAATTGATTTTTTCCGATACTCCCGAAGCCCGCATCTTCTGTGAAGCTGAGTGGGATAGAGACCTTCCTGTCATTGCCGAACCTTTAGTAGAGAGAATTCTCGATTTTAGCACGCAGTGGGTCATTTCTCCTGGAGGGGAAATCGCCTATCTCGGAGCCACGATTTGTAAGACAAGCTCGCAAGGCGCCCATAAGAGCAACATTGCAGGAGATTCACCTCCTTCTTTTGTCGAAGAACAAAAAGCAGTAGCCATGGAAGTGCTCCAAGAAATGGCCGATCTGGGATATTTTGGCGAAGTAGGAATTGATGCAATGATCTATAACCAAAATCAACTCCAACCAATCGTCGCAATCAATGCGCGCAAAACGCTCGGTTGGGTAGCACTCATGGTCCAGAAAAGAAAATACCCAAAAGAAATCATTGAACTTTCTTACCTTCCTTCTGAAAAAACAGGACCTCTTCCCAATCAGTTAGGACCATTAAAATTTTCTCGTCAAATCACTATACAAATACTATCTCGGCTCGGATAATGAGCTTATGTCTGAAGAAATTTTGAAAATTCGCGGAGGCATCCCTCTCGAGGGGACAGTGCGCGCTGCAGGAGCAAAAAATGCAGTCACAAAACTCTTAGTCGCTTCCCTTCTCTCCAAGAAAAAATCGATCTTCTTCAACGTTCCCAACATCCAAGAAATGGAAATCACGGTCGAACTTTGTGAAGAAATTGGCAGTGAAATCAATTGGAATCGCGAAGAAGGAATTCTCGAAATCCAAACCAAAGAACTCAAAACTTCTTACGTTCCGCAGCGTTTTTCTGGCGCAAATCGGATTCCCATTTTGATGATCGGGGCTCTTCTCGGCAGAACTGATGAAGCCATCATCGTTCCCACTGCTGGGGGTTGTAAAATCGGTCCCCGTCCTATCGACTTCCATATCGCGGCTCTTGAAAAACTCGGCGCACACATTGAATACCGCGAAATGCGACGCGAGGGTGCGTATTTCGCACAAGCGCCAAATGGTTTAAAAGGATGCGTCATCACGCTTCCTTTTCCATCTATTGGAGCAACAGAAAACACAATCATGGCCGCCACACGCGCGAAAGGGACCACCCTCATCAAAAATGCTGCAATGGAACCTGAGATCATCGATCTAATCCTCTACTTGCAAAAACTCGGTGTCGTCATCTTTGTCGATGTCGATCGGACCATACGGATTGAAGAGGCAAAAGAATTCCATGAAGTACAACACACCGTCATTACCGATCGTACCGAAGCGGCTTCTTTTGGGATGGCAGCGATTGCCACACAAGGAAAGGTCTTCGTAGAAGGAGCCCAGCATCCTCACATGATCACCTTCCTCAATAAACTGCGCAAATTGGGTGGGGGTTTTGATGTTCGCTCCAACGGAATTGAATTCTATTACCAAGGTCCTCTCAAAGGAGGACTGCATATTGAAACCGACGTGCATCCCGGTTTTTTGACAGACTGGCAGCAACCTTTTGTCGTTCTTATGACCCAAGCGGAAGGAACCTCGATCATCCACGAGACGATCTATGAGAACCGATTTGGCTATGCAAAAACCCTGCAAGAAATGGGAGCCGACATCGAACTCTTTACCCACTGTTTGGGAGGCAAACCCTGTCGTTTTGCGACTCAGAATTTTGAGCATAGCATCATCATCAACGGCCCCACAGCCCTCACTGGCAAAGACATCACCGTGCCAGATTTGCGCGCCGGCATCGCCTATGTACTGGCCGCTCTCATCGCAGAAGAAGAGAGCACCATTTCTGGCCTCCACTACATCGATCGGGGATATGAAAATCTCACTGAGAAACTTCAAGCCCTCGGCGCCCAGGTAGAAAGAGTCTCTCCCGTTGCGCCAAATGCTCTGGTCCAATAAAATGACTCTCCTATGCCCTGGAGAAAAATTCAAAGAACCAATATTCGCAATGTTTTAGAGCTTGCCAATTTTTTAGAGCTTGATCCGACCGTTTTCAGCCAAAATCCCCGCTTTCCCCTTAATCTTCCAAGACGTCTTGCAAATAAAATGGCAAAAAAAACTCTCACTGATCCCCTTGTTCGCCAATTTGCCCCTTTGCCCGAAGAAAATCTATCTCCTCCCGGCTATCACACCGATCCCGTCCAAGACATCTCATTTTGCAAAGCAAAAAAGCTTTTGCAAAAATATGAGGGAAGGGCCCTTCTTCTCACGAATTCTGCTTGCGCCATGCACTGTCGCTATTGTTTCCGGCAAAATTTCGACTATGCCCCCAATCTTTCCTATTCAGAAGAAATTACACTTCTGCAAAAAGATCCCTCCATAAAAGAAGTGATCCTTAGCGGGGGTGACCCCCTATCTCTTAGCGATCGTGTCCTGAAAGAACTTCTCGATGCACTTTCCTCTATTACACACATCCAAATCATCCGCTTTCACACGCGCTTCCCCATTGGAATCCCCGAGCGGATCGATCCTTCATTCTTAAACCTTTTAAAAAACTGTCCCAAGCAGATCATCTTTTTGATCCACGCCAACCATCAGAGCGAATTTGATTCCGAGGTCTTTGCTTCTCTCAAAGAAGTGCAAAAACTCGGAATTCCCGTCCTTCTGCAATCGATTCTCCTCAAAGGAATCAACGACGATTTTCCCACCTTAAAACGTCTTTTCGAAGAGTGCGCCTTCAATGGGATCATTCCCTACTACCTCCACCAACTCGATAAAGTGTCGGGAGCTGCCCACTTTGATGTACCAATTCAAAGGGGAAAAGCCTTGATAGAAGAACTAAGAGCCTCTCTTCCTGGTTATGCCATCCCCCGCTATGTGCAAGAAATCCCTGGAGAAACGTCGAAAACGGTTATTTAAAAATCTTGGACCAATGCTCAGCATTTACACCTTCTGCTAGAAGATGGCTTTTCTTCTGCAATGAGAGTACTAAAGCAGAATCGACTTCATGAGCTTTTTTGAAATGGACTAAATTGCGAGCCATTTCTCTTTTAAGACTTTTGGCAAATTTGATTTCATACAAGTACAGCTTCCCAGTTTTCTCCACAAGGAGATCGATTTCCACTCCTGAAGCAGTCCGATAGAAATAGCATTCTGATCGTTGCTTTTCATAGGCCAATTGTTTGATTTTTTCCATGATGACCATGTTCTCAAAAATATGCCCCCGCTCAGAAGCTTTCATCAGGCGATTTGGAACATCAATCCCAAGTAAGTAGCAAAGAAATCCGGTATCGACAAAATAGAGTTTTGGCATTTTGACAAGCCTTTTTGTCCGGTTTTTGTGATATGGCTTCAATAAATAGATGACATAAGTCGACTCCAAAATCGAAAGCCAGCTCTTTACCGTGGGTTGGGTAATGCCGCATTCCTTAGAAAGCTCTGAAATATTGAGAAGCTGCCCTGCGCGTGCAGCAAGAAGGCTAATGAACAATTGAAAGCGCCCTAAATCGGGAATGTGTTTAATATTGCGCACATCTCTTTCGATATATGTAGAAAGATACGATCCATACCAAAGGCTGGGATCCAAATTGGAATTCACGAAAAATTCAGGATAGAAGCCTCGTATCATTTGTTTTACGGTAGGTAGCACTTCTCCACTGATCGTTTTATATCCCTTGACTTTGCTGATTTCTTCCCAGTTAAAAGGAAACAAATGGAAAATAGCAATGCGACCAGCGAGACTCTCGGAGACCCCTTCCATCACTTGAAATGTTTGGGACCCAGTAAGAACATACTGTCCCCTTTTCCGACGTTGTTGATCCACTTCGATTTTAATATAGGGAAGCAGTTCAGGAGCATACTGGATCTCATCAATGACAACAGGTGGAGGATGGTTGGCCAAAAAAAGTTCAGGATCTTCGCGAGCCAATTGCCTATTCAAAGGATCATCTAAAGTCACATATCGATGCTTTTTGAGGGCATGACGCAAAAGCGTCGACTTCCCAGCTTGTCTCGGACCTGTGACGAGAACGACAGGAAATTGCTTCAATGATTCTGCCAAAAGGCGCTCGATTTTGCGTTTTATGTACATATCTGTATTCTGCCCACTTTCCCAGAGGGAAATCAAGTAAATTCTAAAATGCGATTTTAGAATTTGCATGAATTTTTCATGAAAAAAATGGAAATTTCCTTCAGACGAGCTGCAAATACCTCTTGTCGAATAGTACTAATTAATGGTATCCATTGAAGGCATGATGAAATATAAGGGATGCATCGGACATGTCACATATGATGATGAGGCCAAGGTTTTTCATGGTGAAGTCATTGGATTAAAAGACATTATTACTTTTCAAGGAATGGCTGTTGATGAATTAGAAAAAGCTTTTAGGGAATCTGTAGATGATTATCTTGCTTGGTGCAAAGAAAGAGGCGAAAAACCTGAGAAAACTTTTTCTGGAACTTTCAATCTACGTATTCCTCCTGATTTGCATGCCCAACTTGTATTACAAGCAAAAGCCATGGGGACAAGTCTAAATTCATATATCACTCAGGCATTACGCCAGGCTACTCGTTAATGATGGGCCAAAATTTTCGATCCCCGCTAAAATAAAACCTCCCCATATTCATGGTAAGTCTTCCTTTTTTTGGAAATATTGATTAAAGTGTTTTCTTGTTTTCTGAAGCAAAAGGAGGACCAGAATGACAACAACACTCGTTGGAAAATATGAGTATTCTCATGGAGCTCGTGGCTATAATAACCGTCAAATACAATTTTCCAGAGCAGGATCCAATGCAAAATCACTTCAAGCCAGTATATATTCAACACATAAAGATGGTGTTGGAATTGGTATCGCTCTTATTCCAGGCGAACGAATTATTGTCGAAGGCGAGAGCACAACAGAACAAGTAGACCGATTATTTACTAGGAAATTGTTTCCAGAGAATGAATATAATGATCGATATAAAACTAAACAACCCGATCAAAAATTTTCTGATCTTTCCATAGCTGAACAAGATAAAATTATTGAATCTTTATCTCCATATTGGGATAGACATGAAACATATAAGGCGCCCACTACTGCATTAAGGCATATTGAAGTGCTCCTTGGCCCACTTGTTGCAGGTCATGAAAACGTGATTGGTCTAAAGATTTTTGATCCAAGTTAAAATAAAATTTCCGTTTCTTCTCGACAAGTTTCCTTTTTTTGGTCGTTTTCAATAAACTGTTTTTTTTGACGAAACAAAAGGGAGTCTAAAATGGCAGCAGGAGTTGGAACCTATAATTACACTTATGGAGCAGGCTCACAAGAGAACAGGCAAATACAATTTTCGAGACCCGCAGGAGGAGGCTTACAAGCTCGCGTGTATATTTTAAATCCAGCTGGTAACCTTGGAGCTCTTCTCTCAACAATTCCTGGGACCCAAATTAGTGTTGAGATTGAAAATACAACGCAAAAAGCACACCTGCTAACTACAGGTCAAAAAGCAAGTGCTCATCAAACTCTTTCTGCTCTTTCCGTTACCACACAAAATGCCATTATTGGATCTTTAGCTCCTCTTGGCTCACGAAGAATTGAAGTTCGCAATACTCCTATTGTACCGGGTAATGAAACACCAACAAATCTACACATTTTCGATCCAACCTCAAATGAAAAAACCTGATAGAAAAGCTTTCCTTCTTTGGATAGATTCTGTATCTTGTTCCTTTTTCACACCCTGAATAAAGGAGTCTAAAATGACTGGTGTATCAACTCATATAGGATCTTATGAATACAACTATACAACTGGATTAGGGATAAAGCCGAATAGAAGAATCGATTTTTCGAGAACTAGCAGCCCTGGATCGACCACAATCCAAGCTATTGTATCTACTCGCGATCCAAATACACATGCTTTGGGAGCTCAGATCGCAACAATTCCAGAAACTGCAATTACTGTTGAATTGGAAAGTACAACTCAACAAACAAACAGGTTGTATGCAAGGAAGTTTCTTTCGGTCAGTGATTACAATAGTAGTTTTGGAACTCCACCACAAGACCGCTGTATTTCTAGTGATGCCTCAGGACAGCAAGATACAATCATGGAATCTTTAGCTAGTGGTACTAGAAAAATACAACCTATAATCAATGGATCTACTGGTGCTCATGAAATTGTGACCGGTCTAAAGATTTATGATCCAAATTAGTGAGGTTACATCCTAGGTAGGGTCTTTAAGCCCAAGAGATCGAGTCCCTTGGCGAGGATGCGCGAGGTTGCTTCACAAAGAAGAAGCCTGCTTTCTTCCTCATCAGAACCTTCAACACGGCAATCGCGAAAGAAGGCGTTGAATTTTTCAGCTAGCTCGTAAAGATATTCACAAAGGCGATTGGGTAGAAGATCACGCGACATGGCCTCTAGGGTTTCACCAAAACGACGCAAGTGCAGAGCTAAATCAATCTCTGCAGGCTCGGTGAGCTTGATCGGTGTTTTTCCAATGAGAGGGGCAATTTCTTTGCCCACTTTGCGATTGATCCCTCGGATCCGAACATAGGCATAGAGGAGAAAGGCCGCAGTATTCCCTTCGAAACAAAGCATCCGGTCATAGCTAAAAACATAGTCTTTGAGACGATGAGAACAGAGGTCGGCATATTTGATCGCATCCACCCCTAAAATGGTTCCAAGTTCTTTGATTTCTCGCTCGCCTGCGGAGGGAAGCCTTTCTTCAAAAACAGCTGAAGCCCGAGCGATGGCCTCATAAATGAGATCGATCAGCTTTTCTACATCTCCCGTCCGGGTTTTGAATTTTTTTCCATCAGGGCCAAGTACAACACCAAAGGGAACATGATCAAACTGGACTTTTTTTGGATCAAGATAGCCCGCTTTTTCTGCAGCTTTTTCGAGCATTTGGAAGTGAAGGCTTTGCCCCGCATCTGTAACTACAATGATCCTTTCAGCTCCCTCTTGCTCAATTCGATGACGGATGGCAGCCATGTCTGTGGTGTCGTAGTTATAGCCCCCGTCGGATTTTTGAACGATCATGGGAAGAGAGGTCCCATCGCGGGCAATAAATCCTTCGAGAAAAATGCACTTTGCTCCCTCGGAGAGGGTAATCAGCTCTTTTTCATCCAAATCATCTACGACCTCGGCAAGGAACGGGTTGTAAAAGGATTCGCCACGCTCTTCAATTTTGATATCGAGCAGGCCATAGATCTCTTCAAAAGCTCTTCTGGAAATGTCGCAAATCATTTCCCATGCTTCGAGGGACGCTTCATCGCCGCCTTGCAGACGGACTACTTCGAGCTGCGACTGTTTTTTGAAATCGGGATCGGCATCAAACTGCTTTTTTGACTCGCGATACCAATGCATCAACTGGGAGAGATCAGCACTTTTTTTTCCTTCAAAGAAGGCAGGCTCATAATTTTTTAAATAGGAAATCAGCATGCCAAACTGTGTTCCCCAATCGCCAATGTGATTGAGACGCAAGACATCATAGCCTAAAAATTCAAAGAGGCGGGCAAGGGTGTCTCCAATGATGGTAGAGCGCAAGTGGCCCACATGAAGCTCTTTGGCAATGTTTGGCGAGGAAAATTCGACGATTACTCGTTGTTTTTCCTCTTGTTTGGGAACGCCAAAGTGGGAATCTTGCAAAAGCTGTTCGATTTCTTCTGAAAGAAATCCACTGTTGAGCGTGATATTGATGAATCCAGGACCGGCAATTTCCATTTTGTCGATCAGGGGGGAGCTGATGCGGGAAACAATTTCCTTTGCAATGTCGCGCGGATTTTTTTTCAGCGCTTTGGAGAGCTTGAGGGCATTATTGCACTGATAATGCCCAAATTGAGCCTGCGTAGCCTGGGTAAGCTCTGGCAGAAGGAGCGCCTTTTGATCGGCTAGCTCCTCCCCAAAAGCTTCTTCCAAGGCTTTTCGGAACTGATCTTCAAGCCTTTTTGCAATTGTTTGCATACACGATCTCTTTGACTAGTAGCTTATCCCTGCATGGTGCATGTAAATCGGGTCTACTCGCCTTCCAATGCCGTGCTGAAGGCGATATTCCACCAGCTGCATGACCGCTTTTTGCGTTGAGATACCGTTTTCTCTTGCAATTCCAAAAATCAATTTCAGCTGATCATAAATCTGATCGACCTTATTTCTTGAGTTGCGAGGATTGTATCCTTTTTTTGTCGTTTCTTCAGTTACATTGATCAGCCCACCGGAATTGATCACAAAATCAGGAGCATAAAGGACCCCTACTCGACGAAGCTCTTCAGCATCCCTTTCTGTGAGAAGTTGGTTGTTGGCAGCTCCCGCAATGGATCGACAGCGTAGACGCTCGATCGATTCGGGATTGATGATTCCTCCAAGAGCACAAGGAGAAAAAATATCGCAAGGCTGTTCGTAAATCTCATCGGGAGAGACAAATTTCCCATCAAATTGTTTTGCAAGTCCTTCAGCACGATCCATATGGATATCGGTGAGAATGAGCTTTGCTCCATGCCAAAATAGGAGCTCTGCCAAACGAGCACCAACGCTTCCCAAACCTTGAATAGCAATGGTTTTACCCTCTACAGAATCAGAACCAAACAGCTGATGCATGACAGCCTGAATGCCCCGAAAGACTCCCCATGCTGTAAATGGAGAAGGATTGCCGCTACTCTTTTCGTTGGGCAGCCCAAGTGCATAGGGGGTATGTTCAGCAATCACAGCAACATCATTGGGACTGCACCCTGAATCTTCTGCACAAATATACTCTCCTTTTAGGAGATTGACCGCCCCTGCAAAAGCTGCAAGAAGGTCTTCTGTTTTATCTTTTTTGGGGTCAGCAATAATGACGCTTTTTCCCCCACCCCAACCAGATTGGGTTGCGGCCGATTTAAAAGTCATTCCTCTTGCAAGTCTTGTGGCATCTTTCAAGGCCTCCTCAAATGATGAATAAGCATGAATGCGCGTTCCGCCAAGCGCTGCTTTGCCAAGGCGCAAATCATGAATCGCGATGATGGTATCAAGACCACTCTTAGCATCACGCACACGAACGACTCTGTGATATCCTGGTACGGAAACTTCTTCCAGAACAAGTTGTTGCTCTAAAACTGATGTCATAATCTAATCCTCCCGAAGTAGAAAGAATGATTAGTGTACACTTTATTCCTTCAAAAGGCAATCAAGAAATTAATTTCTAGGTATTCAAATGATAATTTTACCACGAAACTTGCTGTAGCGCTTGAATAATAACTTGATTTTCTGGTATTCTCATTCCATTGTTGGAGGCAGTATGCAAATTTCGGAGAACCTGAAAGAAGAGCTAATAAAATTTTTCAAAAAAAGTAAAAAGGCCGATGTCGTCACAACCTATTTATTTTTTCTTGAAAAAAAGCTGAAAATCGACCCTGTACTCTTCATCCGTGAAAAAAAGATTTACCAAGGTCGAGAGGAACTCATTAAATTCCTCGAGAGTCAAGGAAAGCTGTGGCGAGAAACTGAAATCAAAATCCAGTTCCAAAAAGAAAGCGTCAACGACCAAACAACGAAAATTTATATTTGCCCTTTTACAGGAAAGGTATTCGGTAATAACACCCATCCCAACCCCCAAGATGCGATCTATGATTGGGTCTCTTCCTGTCCAGAGAACACCGAAAGGGTTGACGGGATACGCGTCAAACGCTTTTTTGTCTCAGAAGACCCTGAAGTCATTGCCAACTACATCGTGGAGCGGCGGGCACCGATCAAAAAAACTGTTTACTCCTCGGCCGTGACGGGCAAATTATTCAACAGCAAAAATGCTGTGATCGATGATTTTGTCGAAAATCAAATTAAATCGATTCCTCTAGTTGATGTTCCCAGTCAAAACCGTTTTTCTATTGAAGAAGGTTTCCTCGCTTTCATTCAAGATAAGCTGCAAGAAGAAAAGATTTCCGCCTTTGTCGAAACTCTTTCACAATTCCCTGAATTCACTCTATTTGTCGAGGGATGGCTAGAAGAAGAAGCTACAGGATAATGCTCACAAAATCCGAAGCCGAAACAGGGAAAATCGCAAGGCTATTTGCGAAAAGTTTGCAACCGGGTGATATTGTCGCCTTGCATGGGGATTTAGGCGCGGGAAAAACAACCTTTGTGAGGGCAGTGGTAGAAGAAATAGCCCCAGAAAATTTTGTTCAGTCCCCTACGTTTACCTATCTCAACATTTATGAAGGAAAGCTTCCTCTTTATCACTTCGATCTTTACCGCATTGCAAATCAGGAAATTTTCGTGCAAATGGGATTTCTCGATTATTTGTTTGAAAATGAGGGAATCTGTTTCATTGAATGGCCCCAGCGGATTTCTTCCTTACTTCCCGAAAAGACAAAACACGTGGTTCTCACGCATGAAGAAAATGGCGGGAGGATGATAGATGTCCGGTAAGTCTTGTTTTCTTACATCAGCTGCAAAGGGGACGCAATTTCCCGAGACAGCCCTGCCTGAAATCGCTTTTGTCGGCCGTTCCAACGTGGGAAAATCGTCCTTGCTTAATCACTTTACCCAAAGCAAAAAACTCGCGCATGTCTCCAACAAACCTGGGAAAACCCAACTAATCAATTTTTTTACTTTTGGTAATCTCACCCTAGTTGATCTCCCCGGCTATGGTTATGCAAATGTCCCAAAAAAAATGCGAGATGAGTGGGGAAATCTCATCCAAGAATATTTGAAGTCTCGCAAAAATCTCGCACTCGTTTTGCTTCTTGTTGATTTGCGCCACCCCCCAACGAAAGATGACCTTGCCTTTGCCAAATGGGCCACCCATTTTAAAAAGCCGTATCTGATTGTGTTCACAAAAGCAGATAAACTCACACCAAATCAGCAAAAACAACAGGCAGAAAAAAATTTTACTTTGCTGAAAGAGGCAATAGGTGGTACACCTGTTAGTCACGTTCTCTATTCAATTAAAAAGAAAGGAGCGAGACTCGCTCTTACCAAAGAGATAGAGAAAATTCTCTCATGACCCTGCTGGAAAAAGAAACATTTATCTGTCTGGACTGCGAAACCACTGGACTAGAACCATTGACAGACCGGGTGATCGAAATCGGCGCCTGCAAATTTACCTTTGAAAAAGTCCTCGAAACCTATGAAACTTTGATCGATCCCGAAACACTGATTCCCGAAAATACGATTGAAATCCACCACATCACCGATGAGATGGTGCAGGGCAAGCCCAAAGCATCTGAAATATTACGCAAAGTGCTGGCAATGGTGGGCAATCACATCATTGTGGGACATGGAATTGGACTCGACATCAAATTCATTGAAGAAGAATGCAAACGAGCGAGAATTCCTTGTTCTCTCCACGAAAATCCCACTTTTGATACCTTGCGCATGGCCCGGCTATATGGACAAAGTCCCGTCAACTCTTTAGAGCGACTGCGACAACACTTCAATATCGCCGAAGAAGGAGCCCACAGAGCAATGAGTGATGTGATCGTAAATATTGAAGTGTTTAAGTATTTGGCAAATGGATTCAAAACCGTGAAAGATCTCCAAAGCAGACTCGAGAGACCCATTCTTCTCAAAAAAATGCCCCTCGGAAAACACAAAGGACGCCCCTTTTCTGATATTCCTTTTGAATACCTACAATGGGCAGCAAATAAAGATTTTGACCAAGATTTGCTCTTTTCGATACGATCAGAATTGAAAGCCCGAAAAAAAGGACAAAAGTTTAGCCAGTCCTCTAACCCCTTTGTCGATTTATGAGTCTTAAAGATCTACCAATTGAAGGAAAAAAAGTTCTCGTCCGTGTCGATTTTAATGTTCCCTTTGATGAGGAGGGAAACATCTCAGATGATACGCGTATTCGAGCAGCTCTTCCCACGATTCAATATATCTTGGGAAAAGGGGCTAGCGTTATACTCATGAGTCATTTGGGAAGACCAAAGGGACAAAAAGATCCCACGCTTTCTTTAGAACCTTGTGCAAAACGTCTAAGTGAATTGTTGGACCAAAACGTAGAAATGGCCTCCGATTGTATCGGGAAAAAAGTGGAGAAAATGGCAGCTGCTCTCAAGCCCAAAGAGGTCCTTCTTCTTGAAAATTTGCGTTTTCACAAAGCGGAAGAAAAACCTGACACCGACCCTTCTTTTACTAAAGACTTAGCAAAACTTTCCGACTTCTATGTCAATGATGCTTTTGGAACAGCTCATAGAGCTCACAGTTCTACCGTGAGTATTGCACAGTATTTTCAAGGGAAATCTGCTGCAGGATTTCTTTTGCAAAAAGAAATCGATTTTCTCGGAACCCATTTTTCCTCTCCAAAACACCCCTTTTATGCGATCATTGGCGGAGCAAAAGTCTCTTCAAAACTCTCAGTTCTCCAGTCTCTCTTGGGAAAAGTGGATGCCCTCTTCATCGGAGGAGGCATGGCCTACACCTTTTTCAAAGCACTCGGACAGGAAATCGGAGATTCTCTTTGTGAAGATCAGCTCCTTCCACAAGCAAAGGAATTTTTAGAAACAGCAAAAAGAAAAAACATTCCCGTATTTCTCCCCAAAGATTTCGTCATAGCAAATGCTTTTTCCAATGATGCCGAGAAAAAAATTGTCTTGTCAGAATCTCCCATACCAAAAGGATGGCAAGGGTTAGATATCGGCCCTGTTACCCGAAAGCAGTGGGAAGGCACCTTAAAACACGCGCAAATGATTTTTTGGAATGGCCCCTTAGGGGTCTTCGAAATGCCAGCCTTTGCAAAAGGAACGCACGCCATAACGCGCACCCTCGCCGATCTCGATGCGATCACAATCGTTGGCGGAGGAGATTCGATTGCCGCCATTAATTCACTTGGCCTTGCTGAAAAATTTTCCCACATTTCTACTGGTGGCGGTGCCTCTCTAGAGTATATCCAATACGGTCATCTCCCTGGGATTGACGCTATATTAAACATTTAATTTACCATTTTTTTCCCCTTTATTCTAATTCCAAATTCAGGTATTCTTAGGTTTTATCTCGCACAAATTGAAGAATAGGGAATTTGACAAAGAGGTTCCTTCGACTTTCCAGATATGACGAGCTGCAGTGTTCATAGACACGGAGCGAGAAATAGATGAAAAAGCGAAGAAAAAATCGATGTAGTCAAAAACCAATTTTTCAGTTTGTTAGAGTATAATAGGATTGTTATGTCGGCACCCACAGGGTTTGGTAGAATTCGATCCATTCTTTGGCCTATTCAGGCCAATGAACATAGAAAATTTGTGCCAATGTTCCTGATCTTCTTCCTGATCTGTTTCAACTACAGCATCCTTCGTGCAACAAAAGATTCTCTAATCGTCACAGCTCCCTCCTCTGGTGCAGAAGCGCTTCCCTTCCTCAAAGTCTGGATGATTTTGCCCGCCGCTTTGCTCTTTACCTTCATCTTCACCCGCCTCTCCAACAGGCTTTCGCGAGAGAGGGTCTACTATATCCTCATGAGCATCTTTTTAGGCTTTTTCTGTATCTTCACTCTTTTTCTCTTTCCCAATCGCGATATTCTGCATCCACACGAACTCTCTGACAAATTGCAAGCCATACTTCCGCAAGGATTTAGTGGGATGATTGCCATTTTCCGTAATTGGACTTTCACGACCTTTTACATCATGTCGGAGATGTGGAGTACCATGATCATGACAGTCCTCTTCTGGGGATTTGCCAATGAAGTCACCTCTGTACGCGATGCTAAGCGCTACTACGCCATTTTGGGCCTTGGCGCCAACCTAGCCACCATCCTTGCCGGACGCCTATCGAACATCATTTCCCACCACCAGTTCAATCCCAGCCTCCCCTTCGGCGCAGATGGATGGAGTCAGGCCCTCTTCATGTTGAACGGAATCATTGTGATCGCCGGACTACTCAGCATGGGTATCTTCCGCTGGCTGCACTGGAAAGGACTTGGCTATGGTTCGATCCAGAGCTCAAAGGCAGAAGAACAACAAAAAATCAAAATGGGCATCCGCCGCAACTTCAAATACCTTGCCAAATCAAAATATTTACTTTGCATTGCCGTTGTGGTCTTGATGTTTAACATCGCCCTTACACTCATTGAAGTCGTTTGGAAAGACCAAGTCAAACAGCTCTATCCCAACCCCAACGATTTCAACGCCTATATGAGCAATGTGCTGACCTGGATTGGCACCATTGCAACAGCTAGCGCTTTTGTCTCCGCCGCAATCATGCGCCGCTTTAGTTGGACCACAAGCGCACTCATTCCTCCTGGCATCTTCCTCATCACAGGAATCGGCTTTTTCTCCTTCCTTCTTTTCAAAGATACTGCTCTCGCATCCTTAGCTCTTATCATTGGAAGCACACCAATTGCCGTTGGCGTATTCTTCGGTTCGCTGCAAAATGTCATGACACGCGCATCAAAATACACCCTTTTTGACGCGACAAAAGAACTCTCTTTCATTCCTTTGAGTAAAGAAAGCCGCATGAAGGGAAAAGCCGCCATCGATGGCGTCGGCTCCCGCCTTGGAAAATCTGGCGCTTCTGTCATTCATCAAGGATTGATCATGGTGTTCGGCTCGATTTCACTCAGCGCTCCCTTCGTAGGAGGCATCTTATTGCTCGCAATTGGAGGATGGATCACCGCCACCCGCCTCCTTGGAAAAGAATTCCACAAACTCACCCTTGCCCATGAATCTCTCGAAATGAACGAAGAAGAAGTAGAAAAAGAGCCTACGCCTGAACCCGCTTTGGCCACCTCCGACACCTCACAATAACGTCAATGATGCAAAGCTTGATTACATTCATCCAAAACAATGCCCACATCGCCCATTGGGCGCTCTTTGGGGCAGCTCTTTTGGCTGGAATGAATATTCCCATTAGCATCGATCTCCTGATGATCATTGGCGCAACCCTTGCTGCTACCATCATTCCCGAGCATCTCTACCAACTCTACTTTTCGCTTCTAATCGGATGTGCCCTATCTGCATGGATCTCCTATTGGATTGGAAGATTGATCGGCCCAAAGCTTCTTAAACTTCCCTTTTTCTCAAAAATATTCAGTCCCAAAAGAATGAGAAAAGTGAAAAGATTTTACCAGAAAAGAGGTCTTCTCTCGCTTGTGTTGGGTCGCTTTATTCCTTTTGGAATCCGCAACTGCCTCTATTTGTCAAGCGGGATGAGTCGCATGTCCTTTGCCAAATTTGCCCTCTGCGATGGCTTTGCTTGCGGACTTTGGAGCACCCTTTCATTTTTCCTCTATTACCTCCTCGGGAAAAATATCGACACGCTCTATTCTCAAGTCAAATGGGTGAATTTACTCATTTTCAGCGCTTTCAGTGTGACGGTAATTGGGATCATCTGGTATAAGAAAAAGAAAAATGTAAAGGAAGAGAATGTTTAGCCTGTCAAATGGGTTGTCTCTCTTGAGAGCACCCTTAGCACTCATGTTTCTATCGCAGAGTATCATTGTACGATTATCCGCTATCATTCTCGCCATGTTCACCGATGCCTTGGATGGTTTTTTAGCTCGCAAGCAACGCACCACAACACAACTGGGAGCCATACTCGATCCCGCTATGGACAAGCTCTTCGTCTTTATCGCTCTTAGTGTTCTCCTCTATGAACATCAATTTGAAGTGTGGCAAGCCCTTGCCATGGTCACACGGGATGTCTTCCTTTGCATCTTTGGTATTTATCTCAAACTTTCAGGAAAATGGCAGGCCTATCAATTTCGGTCCATCCGTTGGGGCAAAGCAACCACAGCTCTGCAATTTCTCGTACTCATCTTGCTCACCGTGAAAGTGGTGATCCCTGCCGCTGCCTACTCCATTTTCTTCCTCTTCGGCTTTCTTGCTTTTGTCGAGCTCTTCCAGCTTGTCAAAAAGCAATCTTCTAAAATACAATCATGAGAGACCAAACC
>QIGB01000083.1 GCA_003228815.1 Chlamydiota bacterium
ATTAGTTAATAAAATTAAAAGGAGAAATTCATGCCAAGATTAATTGTGGGCTCTGCCCCGCCACCCCAAGGAATAAGGAATCATGATCCGGTTGTTGAAGAATTCAAAGGTCTAGTTCATCAAGCAGTCGAATTGAATAAAGCTGTCAAGGAGCCAGCTCGTTTCCTATCTGACTTGCATAAACAATTAAGGGGATTGCGAGAACAATTTTCCCAAATTTCAGGAAAAAAAAGTAAAGGAACTGATGAAGGTCTAATTGGTGTTTATAGAGCTGAAACAAAAAAAATTCTATCTGAAATTGAAGCAAAGTTGTCTTTCAGAAAATTGGAATCACTAGGCAGTGCTATTCTTCCACACATCACCGTTGAAGGGATATTTCGTACTTCTGGAGACGGAGTCGAGGTGAATATTCTTGCAGAAAAGCTGAATAGGGAGCCGACAGTAGATTTAAGTAAAGAAAAGAGAGATACTCTTGTAGGGGTCTTTAAAAAAATCCTTAAAGAATTAGATTTTCCTCCTCCTCTTGCATCGAAACAGGGTGAACTATTGTCTATTGACGTCTCAAAGAAATCTGCGAAAGCCCAAATAAAAAAAGTAGTTTCGGGACTGAATGAATTGGAGTATAAAATCACAGAATTGGTGATTAAATTGCTTTCTGAAATTGCAAAACAATCTAGTGCAAATAAGATGGATTCAAATAAACTTGCCAAAATTATAGCGCCTAATTTTTTCGAATTTCCCGAGGATTATTCAATAGCAAAGGAGATGACAGACAAGATGACTTCCCTAGTAGAGTTTATGATCGAGAAATCCAAGAAGATCTTTAAGTAATCCATTGCATCAATTTTTGTTTTAGGAAAACTTGCCATGCAAATGGCAAGTTTTTTTTGTAGTAGGTGTTTTCTGGGATTCCTTGTATCATCACGACCCATTCTGGATCTCAAACTAGGAGAAATTATGTCAGCAACTCAGGAAATCGGCGCAATAGCGAAAGGTGCTATCCATCCAGCTGCTTATGTGGCGCTGGGAAATCTTTTGCATATCACTAGCAATTTTGGTCCGAAGGGATTGGGAGTCTCTGCGAAACTTGGAAAACTTTGGCAAGGTCTTACCTTTGCAAATGAAAAAATGAGTTTTATGAGGACAATTACACAGTTGGATCTCTCTGTTGAAATTCCAATGAAATTTTTTCGAGAGCACTCTTTTGAAATGGGTGCCGCAGCTTTTTGGGGCGTTACTTCTGCTCTTGCCAATCGAATTCTGCAGGATACTCCTGGCATTCGTAATTACCCGAAAACTCGAGTGATTGTTGCTGGTATGATCGGTGCTGGAACGACTTGGGCTACTTGGCATTTTGGATTAAATCGAACTCTGGACGTTCAAGCATGTACCGATCTGGCCCTGAAGGTGGGGATCGTCGGAGGGATATGGAAAATCGCTACGACGTCTGTCAAAAGCTTGCGCTTCCTTGATTGGGGAGGCCTTCCAGAGGGGCTTGAAAAGCATCCAGAGGCTCCTAAAAAAACCGTAATGATATCCGCTACAGCTGTAGTTGAAGTGGAAGATAATTTTCTCTCAAAGATGATGAATGTCATACTTGAGTATTGTGATACAGAGGGGATCCTTCGGTTGAGTGGGGCTAAACCTGACGCTACTGCGCTTGCAAAAGAAATGACAAATGCTGGTCTTGCAACTGCTGCAAAAGAAAATATTCACACTGTCGCCAGTGTATTCAAGGAATTTATCAAAGAGATGTCTCCACGGCTTCTCGAAAAGATTCAGAACGCATTGCTGGAAATGGACCATGAAAAGCTTGATGTGAATGCTTTAATAGACGAAATCAACACACTAAATGATATGGACAAAGCTCTACTGAAAAAGCTGATGGGATTTCTTTTTAAAATCGCAGCAAATTCTGGAACAAATAGAATGCCAGCAAGCAACCTTGCAACTTGTATGGCGCCCAATCTTTTCACATTCAAAACTGCTGGGGAAGAACTTGGAAACTCAGACAAGACGAGAGCAATTGTCACATTCATGATCGCAAATTACTCAGAGATTTTCGAGTAAGCCTAAGAGGGTGTTTGCAAATTCATTTGGACGGAAGATTTTGTCTTTTTCACCTCAATTTTTTGGCTCAAATTCGCTGAATGAATCCATTCAGCTCCATTTTCCGCCAAAAACTGAGGCAAAAAAATCCTAAAATCCCCGTTTCAAAGCAATTTGCAAACACCCTCTACGCAATGAACCCCCCGCCAAGGCAGATGTCACCATCATAGAAGACGATTGATTGGCGGGGTGTGATGGCCCTCTGGGGCTTATCAAATTGGACTTGTATCTTTTTTTCGTCAGCCTTTTCAATGACACAGTCTTGATCTTCTTGACGGTAGCGAACTTTTGCTTTGCATCGATAGGGAAATGATTTGGGAAGAAAGGTGGGCTCTGTGGCAGTGAGCTCTGATGTGTAGAGAGCGGGATGATCACCTCCTTGCTCAATCACGACGACGTTGCGTTTTATGTCTTTGTCTACGACAAACCAAGCATCGCCAGGTCCGCCAATGCCAAGGCCTCTTCGTTGCCCTAGGGTGTAATAGGCGGCGCCATCATGGTGGCCAACGATCTCTCCTTTTAAGTTTTCAAAATTGCCGGGATGGTAGGGAATATACTGGCTGATAAATTTTTTGAAATTCCGCTCGCCAATAAAGCAAATCCCTGTGCTGTCTTTTTTCGAATGGATGGGAAGTCCTTGTTCTTTCGCGATGCGGCGGACTTCGCTTTTGTGGAACTGGCCAATGGGAAAGAGGACTTCGGGTAAGATCTCGCGGGAGATTGCATAGAGAAAATAGCTTTGGTCTTTGAGGGGATCAAGCCCGCGTAGAAGCTGGTTTTCTTTTGTGCGGCAATAGTGTCCGGTGGCAAGAAAGTCGGCGCCTAAACTTTTTGCTTTTGCAAAGAAGTGGTGGAACTTGATTTCTCGGTTGCAGAGGATATCAGGGTTGGGCGTATATCCTTGCTTAAGTTCTTCGACAAATTGGGAAAAGACGTTGTCCCAATACTCTTGCACAAAGTTGACGGTGTAGAGGGGAATGCTTAGAATATCGCAAACACGCAGGGTATCTTCGTAATCGGCGGTAGACTGGCAGATTCCAGATTCGTCTTTCTCTTCCCAATTTTTCATGAAGAGGCCGATTACTTCGTAACCCTCTTCTTTGAGTAGGTAGGCAGCAACGGAGGAATCGACTCCTCCAGACATTCCGACAACAACTTTTTTCATACGGATATTTTATCAAATTTGATATAAGAAAAGTATGGAAACTGTTCTACAAGCAATCAAAGCGACCCCCTGGTGGGTCTATATTCTGTTCTTTTATGTTCTATATATTGGTATTCGGGCGCTTAAGTCCCGAACGATGTCTGTTAATAGAATTTTTATTATTCCTCTTCTTTTTCTTTTTTGGTCGATTTGGAGTCTGATTGCGAGATTTCAAGGTGCGATGGATCTTCTCATTTGGGGAATTTTTATTGTCATCGGCTTCACTGCGGGCTGGGGACTTTTTCAACGCTATAAGATTCGCGCTGACCATAAAAAACTTTTGATTCGCTTCCCGGGAAATTATTTCATTCTGATCTTGATGCTTTCGATTTTTGCAGTGAAATATTTCTTTGGGTACATGCGAGCCACAAGTCCTGAATTGAGTCCCATGCTCCATTCATTGAACTTCGTTGTGTCGGGTCTTTCCACCGGACTTTTTGTTGGACGAACTTTTGCTATTCTAAAGAAATTTGGCAAAGCCAAACATGAGAAACTCAAAAAATCATGAAAATTCCTCTTAAAGATGTAACGTTAGAAGGCGATTTGCAGGTTCCTAAAGATGCCGTGGGGATTGTGATTTTTGCCCACGGCAGTGGCAGCAGTCGCAAAAGTCCTCGCAACAAAATGGTTGCAGAAGAAATTGTGAACGCAGGACATGCAACGCTCCTTTTTGACCTTTTGACGGAAGAAGAAGACACGGTTTACGAAAGGCGTTTTGATATTCCACTACTTGCTGATCGATTGATGCGAGTTGCCCATTTCATAGAAAAGCATCCAGAGACTAAGGGTCTCAAAATTGGTTTTTTTGGAGCGAGCACAGGAGCTGCTGCAGCTCTTGAAGCTGCGGCGCTGATGAAAAGGGATGTGGCAGCGGTTGTCTCGCGCGGGGGACGTCCGGATTTGGCAGGAAGTGCTCTTCCCCAGGTGACAGCGCCTACTCTTCTCATTGTGGGTGGCAATGACGCCCAAGTGATTGTCTTGAATGAGCAGGCCTATGCTCAACTGGGTTGTGAGAAAAAGATGGATATCATTGAAGGGGCTTCGCATTTATTCGAAGAGCCGGGTTGTCTTGCGCAGGTAGCGAATCTCGCCGTCAAGTGGTTCACGAAGTGTTTTCTCAAATGAACGAAAAAGCTCTTTTTGCTGGTGGGTGTTTTTTGGGGATCGAATCTTTGCTGAAAGCTCTTCCTGGAGTTCTCTCAACACGGGTTGGGTGCTGCGGCGGCACAACAGAAAATCCCTCTTACGAAGAGGTCTGCTCTGGCAAAACGGGTCATGCGGAAGCAGTCGATGTGGTCTTCGATCCAAGTCAAATCTCCTTTGAAAAGCTGGCGAAGTTCTTTTTCGAGATCCATGATCCTACGCAAAAAGATCGGCAAGGTCCGGACGTTGGTTCGCAATATCGCTCGGTGATTTTTTTCTTTAGTGAAGAGCAAAAAAAGACGGCACTTGCACTCATTGCGATTTTACGAGAAAAGGGGATCGATGTGCAGACCGAAGTGGCTTTGGCTTCTGTTTTTTGTCCAGCTGAAAAGTATCACCAGAAATACTACGACAAAACGGGCAAACAGCAGTATTGTCATTTCTGGAATAAGAAATTCTAATTTGGTTCGGGACAGATGGTGCGGAGCTTGTTGCGAAGGCCACGTAATGCAATGGGGTTGTGATCGCGAGCAGCGGTGATGGCTTCGGCATTTTGGAGATATTTCCACGATTGGTTGAAGTCATGGCGCTCCGCAGAGACGATGGAAAGGTAGTATTCGACGGTGGGGTCATTGGGATCGACTTTGTGGTAGCGTGTGAGGATTTCCCTCGCTTCACCAGCTCTGGCAAGTTGTAAATAGGTAACGGCTAGTTGGAGGATCCCTCCTCGAAATTTCGGGTGGCGCTTGAGGAGTTTTTTTAGCTCTGCTTGTTTCTTAATGATCGATTCGCGGGTTTCATCTACTGGCATGAAGATGGCTTCGATCCCTTCTGGGTCTATATGTCCATTGAGGTAATCGGTTGCAAGGGTATCGGGAGCAACGGCATAGTCGAAGGTGTAATTTTTTAGAGGTTTTAAGAGTTTTTCACCTTCGGCTTTGCGCCCCACGAAGAGGTAATTGAGTCCGAGAAACATGTGTAAGAGGCGATCGTCAGCCATGTAGGGAAGGGCTTTTTCATAGAGTTTGACGCAAATATCATGTTCCATCCGCTGCCAATGGACGGAAGCTTGGTTGAAAAAGGCCATTCCGATGACTTCTTTCATGTTGCGCTCTTCTAACTTGCGGGTGTTGATTCCAAGATACATTTCGGAGGGAGGATTGATGCCACGGGCTGTGGTTTCAATGTTGAGGATGTTTTCTCCGTCGTTGTAGCGGACGTAGATGTGCCCGGGCGGGGTGATGATTTCGAGCGGAAGGTCGAGGCGTTGGGCTAAACAGAGATAGAGGATGGAAACTCCAAGGCAAACCCCTTGGCGGCTATCGAGAACGGAGGGGAGAAAGGTGTAGACGTCGATGTCTTTGGCGTAGAGGGAATGGGGAGGAAAGCGAAACTGCATCTCCTGAAAAATATAGCGGTTGATCTCTTTGATTTTGTCGAAGTGTGTGGCATTTCCTGGAAGTCGCGCGAGAATTTGCAGTGCCATGAGATCGAGACTGGCCTCATATTGCAAAATATCGTCTTTGAAATTCTTGGAATCTTCAAATTGCTCGATGAGGAGTCCTCGACCGAGGTCGATCTCTTCGGGAGGAAGAACGAGAACTTCCTCTTTTGACCAAATGGTGGATCCTTTTAATTTTCGGTTGGCAAATCGGCTGGAAAGTGAGTCGATCGCATCGAGGTGTTCTTTGCTGAGTTTGACGGGGGCATCAAAGGGTTGTCGCGTAATGAGGGAGACGATGGCATCAATATCGAATTTCGGCAGGAGAAAGCGAGGGAGTTTAGCGGTTTTATTGCCTGCACGAAGAAGGCTCCAAGCATGGTCGATTGATTTTTTTCCTTCAGCTGTTTCGGGATAGAGTTCATAGAAAGCCATGTGTTGTGTCAAGGAATAGGGATCGAGGCTACTATAGAGGCTTTTAATCGAGGCTTTAGAGTATGTTGGCAAATTCATTCCACCACCATGGAAAGCCATCTTTTCCCCTATGAGAAGCTCTTCGTGTTCCACAAACTCGACTTGAGTTTGCTCCACACTCCAGAGACTTCCCATAGGAAAAAATCTTGGCTTTTGGTGGTGAAAGCAATTTGCCAACACACTCTCAGAACCAAAGAGAGCAAAGGGGAGAAGAAAAAAGAGAATTTTTTTCATAGGAGTTCTTTGATTTCTTCTACGAGTGGTTCATGAGAGGTGAGTTCTTCGACACTGGGGCGAATCCGATAGGTCCAATTGGTGGGAGCCACAATTCCGGGAACGTTGATCCGCTCATCGTGGGGATTGTCCCAAACTAGTTCTGGAAAAAGTGCGAGATATTCCCCAATCAGATTGATGTGAAAAAGACTGGCGCTGTGATGGCTGTCCCACAGGATTTCCCGCCGTTGTGCTTTGGTGAGATTCCCTATATAATCCCAGCCTTTGTATTTGGCATAGGGTTTCGCTTCAGTTGGATTTTCGCTCCACCAAAGCTCGAGTGTTTCAGAATCGTGTGTGGAAACGGAGGTCATACTGATGGGATTGTAATGGAGGGGGTCGATGAAAGCTCCATTTTTTTCTTCCCAGCGAATGACTTTCGTGCCACAAATTCCAAGGTCTGTGAGGCATAATCGGACGGAGTCGGGGACTGCTCCAAGGTCTTCTCCAATTGGAAGCATCTGACTGTGATCGACAAGAACAGAGAGGATATCTTTTCCATGCTCGAGCCAATGGGCTTCTTCATCAGGGATGAACTTGCCAATATATCCGGGTTGTCCATGGGGAATCACCCAAATGCGAAAAAATCCAAGGATGTGGTCGATGCGGTAGATATCATAAAAGTTTCCGGCGTAGGAAATCCGCTTGCGCCACCAATCATAATTGCGCTGATGCATCACATTCCAGCGAAAGATGGGAAGGCCCCATACTTGTCCTTCTGGGGTATATTGATCAGGGGGAGCACCAGCAGAAAGGGTCAGATCAAATATATCGGTATATTCCCATACATCTGCGCTATCGGGACTGATGAGGATGGGAATATCTCCTTTCAAAAAGACCCCCTTAGAGTTGGCATATTTCCTGACATCGGTGAGTTGGACGTAACATAAATATTGGAGAGCGACATAGAAACAAACTTCGGGCCAGTATTTTTTAATGAGGGCATCAAACCGTTTTTGATCGAGATATTGCATGTCTCTTGGCCAGGTTTGCCAGTGGTTCTTTGCCATCAAATCTTTGAGTACTTTGAAAAGGGCATAGGTTTCTACCCATTCATTTTCTTCCACATACTTTACAAATTTCGGGTCTTTGACGAGGGTAGGGCCCATTTTTTCAAAATAACTGCGTAAGAAAAGAAATTTATGACTCTGTACTTCATGGTAGCGGACGCGAGGGGATTGATTGAAAAAGCGGAGCTCTTCGAGTTGTTTTTCCTTTACTCCTGGCAGCTTGTGCAAAGAGAGAAAGAGGGGATTGAGGGCCATAGAGGAAAGCGCAAAGAATGGGCTCGTGTCATCGCCTGTGTCATTCAAAGGGAGAAGTTGGATGACATCGAATCCCACTTTTTTGCACCAGTCTATCATTGGGATCAGATCGTAAAATTCTCCAATACCGCAGCTTTTTTTGCTGTGGAGAGCGGAGAGGGGAAGATCAATCCCATGATGGGGTTTGATTCCGATGTGTGCCCATTGCGGGCCCACTTTTGTCTGTAAAAGTTTTTCTTCAAGATTCATGGTTTCATCCCAAATATTTTTTCATTGCCCCCTTTTGGCGGTTTGATCGGGAGGGCACGTCCATTTTCAACTGCATCTTTCCAGGTTGTTGCTTTTTCAATGAATTCCTGAAGGATTATAAACAGTTTTTTCCCGGATAAATTGGAAGCACGGACATATTCGATGAGGGTCAGCTTGTTATTCTTTTCGCTAAAAGAGAGGGTGCCCACCCGAGGATATTCATTGTTGCTCACGAGCCCTGCTCTAAGAAGTTTTTCTCTGTATTTTCCGGGGGGAACATCACAAATAAAAGAGGCTAGAAAAATTTGTTCTTTTGGTTCGTCATACTGGATTTGAATGTGCAATTCATCTTGGTAATTGAGTTGGCAAATCCGATTGGGATCGGGGTAAAGAGGGGAATCGAGCTGTTTGCCGAGGTCATAGAGAATTTGGGAAAAGCGGTCCATTATTCTTCCTCCTCCTCTTCTTCTTCTTCTTCTTCTTCTTCTTCTTCTTCTTCTTCTTCTTCTTCTTCTTCTTCCAGTTGCTCTTCCAGTTCTTCAAGGGCTTCAATGAAAGACATCAGCACATCGTGGCGGTGTTGTTCTGTGCGGAAGAATTTGGGGGCGACTCCTCTTACGGCATCTCGCATCTGCATGAACAAGATGATTTGTGCGAGCAGATCAGCAGAAAATCCCATTTTGAGCGCCATCTGAAAAACTTTGTCCATAGAAGGATAACGCTCTGTCAAGAATTGGACAAACATTTTTGCGAGCATTTCAAATGTGATCCGGGAGGGGAGAAGCATTCCCGATCGCTGGAAGGCAGCAGAAATGAGATCCATTCTTCCTGCAAAGAAGCGATACACAAACAAAATGGCAAGGAGATTGCGCGCTTCGGACACGAGAACGTGAAGCTGTCCTGGGGCAATCGACGGTCCCTTAGATTTGAGATCTGCACCCATGGAGTGAAGAACAAAATCGATCGCGGTTTGCATCTTTTCATAGGTGAATTTTTCGTTGAGTTCTCCAAAGAGGGTAGTGGCATCGCGTGGATTGCCTGTGATATCGCGATAGAGATCTCGAAGGCCCGTTGGAGATCCAAGGCCTTGCTGAGAAAATTCCCTTGCTTCCGTTCCCATATTGCGTCCAGCACGCACTTCTCTGCCGTAGGTATCATTGAGGTTTTCTTTAGCTGCCCGAACCTTTGCGAGGAGATCTCCTGAAGTGGACCTTTCTAAAAATTCAAGCGATTCATCAGCGAGTGAGTAGTCGGGAAAATTATTCATCGCTTTGCGCAAGATCTCTTCTGAAGAATCCCCTTTTTTGATCTGGGCAAGGAGGCTTTGCAAACTGCGGGAGGACAGTTCTGGATTGCGCTTTTCAAACTCTTCGGAAATTTTTTCGATCTCATCGAGTGTGAGGACTAATTCATCTGCCTTTTCTAGCTCTTTTTTTTCGAGATATTTTTTGCGCATTTTTTCTTCAAGCGTTTGGAACCTTTTGGCCATCGTCACAGGATTGAAGGCAGCTTCATCGGCGTATTCGATCATGTTGATTTGGCTGGCTTCTTGCGCTATAGAAATTTTACGCGCCTGCATCTGTTCTTGCTTTTGGATGCGCGCGCTTTCTGAGGGTTCAATAGGTGATGTGGAAAAGTCGTCTTGCATATTTCCCTTTCATACCACGGAAGCTTGTCAGATGTAAATAGGATGAACTTTGAACTTCATCCAGGCCCTTTAGGGCCGGATCGTTCAAATCCACATTTGAAGGGGGTACGAACCCCCTTCCAAATTATTCCCCGCCCTTCAAGGCGGGGTTCACAATCGCACCAATTGCACCAAACTTCGAATAAATGCACCAATCAAACCAACATCATTGCACCATTTGCACTACAAAAAATTATTCAGATTTATGCAATAGGGTTTTCAAGACAACCTTCTTATCTTTGATTTTGCACGATAGCTTTAGGTGAGTTGAATCCGCCCGAGTGGTTGGATTTTAATTTCGGGAACGATTTCTTGAAACGAAACAACCGCCATGTCGGGAAACTCTCCTTCAATCAATTTCCTTACGAAGCGACGGACATCAATGGCTGTCAATAATACTGGGGGTTGTCCTCCTGCAGGAGTGGGAGTGACGACTTGGCGCATCGCATTCATAATCATCTGTGTGGTGTCGGGATCGAGTGCTAAGTAGGATCCAGCGGAAGTTTGCTTGATGGCGCCGCGGACCATATCTTCGATTTCGGGATCCAGCAAGTAGACTGAGAGGATGGATTGCCCTTGTGAGTATTTGTAGCTGATATAGCGCTTGAGTGAAGAGCGGACATATTCGGTCAAAAGGACGGTGTCTTTTTCTGTTTGTGCCCACTCACTCAGCGATTCTAAGATTGTCCGAAGATCTTTGATCGATATCTGTTCTTGCACGAGGCGACGGAAAATTTCCGTTAACTTCTGTAAGGGGACAAGACGAGTCACCTCTTTTACGAGGTCGGGGAAAGCTTTCTCGAGGAATTCCAAGATCCCACGAACTTCTTGGATGCCAATGAAATCCGCACCATGTTGCCGGTAAAAGTACGAGAGGTGGAGGATCATCACATCAAGTGGTTTCCAGTACTTGACTCCGGCTTTTTTCATCACCTCTTCATATTTTGTTTCTACCCAGTATGAGGGCTGTCCAAAAGAATTTTTCGATACGGTGTAGGGGATATTGTAGCGTTTTAACGTTTCGGGATCTTCATTGGTGAGAAGAGCCCCTTCTTCGATTTTTCCACGGACAACGGGGACCTCATTGAGATAGATCATATACTCATCGGCTCCAAGCGTCGGCGATTCGGTTCTCACGTGGATCCCAGGAAAACGGACGCCGAGATCTTGATAGAGAGCATGCCGCATTTTCGGGATCATCTGTTCGACAAAGGTTATCCCCCCTTTTTCCTTACGGATTGCTTTCGAGAGGTAGGTGCCCACCTCTAAAATAATCGGAAGGGTGAGGGCATATTCATCGACGCCTCCGCGCACCACCTTGTGGCCTGAAACATCGGTTTCGACAAGTCCACCGGTGGCAACTTGTACTTCTCTGGTCGTTTTCCTCTTTTGACTAAAATGAGAATATGTTCCAGTTCCCACGACCCCCAAGCCGAGGAGCATGAAGGTCAGCGTTGGAAACCCTTTGAAAAACCCCATCATGGTGATCACAACACCCGCGATGATAATCGCCCTGGGTTGGGCGAGCAATTGCGAGGCGATCTCTCCTCCGAGGTGCTCTTCCTTTTTATCGCTTGAGACTCGTGTCGTGACAATACCAGCGGTAAGAGCAATCAAAAGGGAAGGGATTTGTGCAACGAGACCACCCCCAATCGATAGGAGGGTATACGTTCGGGCCGCTTGCATCCCTGTCATCCCACGCTGTGCCATCCCGATGATGAGTCCCCCAACGATGTTGATCACTGCAATCACAATACCCGCGATGACGTCCCCTTTTACGAACTTCATCGCACCGTCCATCGCTCCATACATCTGGCTTTCTTTTTGGAGAGCGAGGCGGAGTTGTCTAGCCTGGGTGGCATCGATCACGCCACTTCGCATGTCGGCATCGATACTCATCTGCTTACCAGGCATCGCATCCAAAGTGAAACGTGCAGCCACCTCGGCAACCCGTTCGGCACCCTTGGTGACCACGATGAACTGAACGATCGTGATGATTAAGAAGACAATACCACCGACGACAAAATTCCCTCCGACGACAAATTCCCCGAAGGCGTTGATGATTTCCCCCGCATCGGCATAGAGCAAGATCCTCTTTGTGGCGGAAATTTCAATCCCCAAGCGGAAGAGGGTTGTGATCAAAAGCAACGATGGGAAGATCGAAAGATTGACGGCTTTGGGAATATAGAGTGCTACCATCAAGAGCGTAATCGAGATCGTCAAGTTGATCGCGATGAAATTGTCCAGGATTCCGGGAGAGATCGGAACAATGATGATCGCAATGAGAAGAATGATAAAAAGAGCGAGGAACAGATCGGTCGAGCGAGTGACCAGACGGAGCATTTTCTCTCCGCTTAAAACACTGCCTAATTTATTAAAAAAATCTTTCATTATTTAAATAATTCCAAGTGCGCGGTTTCTTCGGATTCAATTTGTTCGAGCCAACGCAAGATTTCTGAGACAGCTTCGTAAGCCTCCTCTGGTATATAATCGCCGATTTCGCCTTTTTCGAACAGTGTTTGTGCTAAATCGACGTTTCGCATGACGGGAACGTCATAATCTGCAGCCAGTTTTACGATCCGATCTGCCACCGTGCCTTTCCCCATGGTGACAATCCGAGGGGCAGGCTCGTCCTGCTCATCATACTGAATGGCCACAGCGATATGGATTGGGTTGGTGATCACAGCACGGGCTCTTTTTACGCCTGTAGGTCCTTCCTGATAGGCGATCTCTTGCGCCACGCGGCGACGTTGCCCCTTGATCTCAGGGTTTCCTTCCGTATCCTTAAATTCTTGCTTTACCTCAAATTTTTCCATACGCATTTCTTTTGCAAAGTTGCGTTTTTGATAAATCAAATCGGCGACAGCAATCGCTAAAAAGAAAATCCCTACTCGAATGATCACCTTGATTAAAAATGCGGCAAACACCTGCGCACTGCCCGCTACTGGCAAGGCCGCACAGGCAATAATTTCAGGGATACTGCCGTAAACAGCAGACCAGATCAGGATAAATGCGCCAGTAATTTTGAAAACCGATTTGAGGAGCTCAAAAATTGTTTTAAATTTGAACATATTTTTGATGTTCGTGACGGGATTGAGCTTTTTGAGATCGGGCTTCATAGCTTCGGGGGAAAAGAGGGGGCCGACAACCAAAAAACTCGTCAGGAGGCCAACGCAAACCGTCAAGAGGAGGATGGGAAAACTGCATCGAAAAATCGTCTGAATCGTTTCGGTCATCAGACCAGCAGCCATAGTATTCATATCGATGGTCCCAAGTTGAGATCGACGGAACATATTGATGGTGAAACTGCCCAATTGCTTAAAGATGTAACCGGCAGTCACAAGGACAGTTGAAATAGAGACGATAAAGGTCAAGGCAGACGGGAAATCTTGCGATTTTGCTACTTGTCCTTTCTTGCGTGCATCACGCAGTTTCTTTGGGGTTGCCTTTTCGGTTTTCTCAGCCACATATTAACGGTAGCAATCCCAGAAAACACAATCAAGTGAAAAGAAAATTATCATTTTTTAAAATGATGCTTTTTTAGATTTCGCGGCTCTTTTTATTGAAAAAATGTTTTCATCTGGTGGAGGGGCCGCCATCATATGGCACGGCTACTGCGTGGCCGTGTCATGGCACTTTCGTGTCTTGAGCTGCTTCTGGCTGTGGCAAATTGCCCCTCTTTCTTGGGTCCGTACATTCGTACTGTCCCCAAATCAAACGGGACAATTTTCCTTTGCCATAACAGCCATCGGCTGGAAGAGCATAAAAGTTGGATTCCACCAACTTTTCTGTCTTCTTCCAGGGCCTGTCATTTAGTGAAAAAAGCTGTGCAAATGAGGGGGATTAGTTGTGGAAGAAGAGGATCACGTCGCCGTCTTTCACGACGTACTGTTTGCCCTCAGAACGGGCTTTGCCGGCTTCGCGTGCACCGACTCGCCCTTTGTGTGAAATCAAATCTTCAAATGGCACCACTTCTGCCCGGATAAAGCCTTTTTTGATGTCGGTGTGGATTTCTCCAGCGGCTTCTTGGGCATTTGTCCCACGTCGAATGGTCCAAGCTCGTGTTTCTTGCTCCCCGGTTGTCAGGAAATTGATTAGCCCCAACATTTGGAAGGCGGTTTTGATGAGACGATTGAGTCCTGGCTCGGTAAGACCAAGTGATTCGAGATATTCTTTTGCCTCTTCCGGATCGAGCTGAGCGAGTTCTTCTTCCAGTTTTGCACAGATCGGTATGACTGTGCTTCCTTCTTTTTGCGCAAAGGCTTGCACTGTTCGCACATGGGGATTGTCCATCTCAGGCAAGTCTTTTTCGCTTATGTTTGCGAGGTAGATTATTTTTTTGAGGGTCAAGAAGGGGTAGCCTTTGAGAATTTTTTTCTCCTCATCAGAGACTTCTATTGCTCGTAGGGGGAGATTCTCGTTCAGATGAGAAATGGCCTTTTTTAAAGCATCGACATTGGCTCCCAATTCTTTTTTCCCTTTCATCTGTTTTTCGAGTTTGGCGACCGTATTTTCTGCCATTTGTAAATCAGCCAAAATCAGCTCGAGATTGATCACTTCAATATCGCTAATTGGATCGACTTTTCCAGCAACGTGGATCACATCGTCATCTTCAAAACAGCGGACCAAATGAATAATGGCATCTGTTTCACGGATATTGGCTAAAAATTGATTCCCGAGCCCTTCTCCCTTAGATGCTCCAGCCACGAGTCCTGCAATATCGACAAAAGTGACAGCTGCCGGAATGGTTTTTGCGCTCTTAGATAGCTCAGCTAAAGCAGATAGTCTCTCATCTTCCATATCGACAATCCCCACAGTGGGATCGATCGTACAAAAGGGATAATTGGCTGCAGCAGCTACAGCTTTTTTAATAAGAGCGTTGAAAAGAGTGGACTTTCCCACATTGGGAAGCCCTACAATTCCACAAGATAAATTGGGCATAGGCTCTTGAGTTTATCACAAAATCTGAGGTTTTTCCAGAGCAAAAAAAAACTTGCCATGGAAATGGCAAGCTTTTTTTATAAAATGATTTTTTTGTCTAAAGGTCTGAATCGCTTCCGCTGCTAGAGCCTTCTTCTTCTTCTTCTTCTTCTAAATGATCCTTACGATCGACCTCCTCTCCCTTAGGTGAGGTGGGCTTTGAAACATCAGCTGTGGGATGTGATCCTTTAGTCGAAGGTCCGGATGAGGAGCGAAACCATCCCAATAGGCCCCAACCACCGCTGCTTTCCTCATGAACTTCATCTGCCGAAGGTTCAGGAGAAGTAGGTTTCTTTTCTGACAAGAGTTTCACCTTGTGTTTCCCCTTGGACGAAGGAGATGCTTTTGTTGTTGTTGGTGCTGATGGTGGTGCATCATGTGTTGCACTCTTATTAGCGAATGTCATGCTCCTCCACTCGAGCAAGCTAAGGACACCTACTCCTATTCTGCATGTGCCTGATACGGCTGCACCGATCGTTTCACTAGAACGTTGAAGGGCTCTGAGGAGATATTGAGAAGAGACATTGACTACTTTCCAGGATCCCCCAATAATTGCTACCTTGAAGGCAATATCGCTAAAAACTTTTGGATCGAGATTCTGTTCCAACCCGAAATTATAGGCAGCCCAAGTGGCCCCTGCCCCAAGGGCAACGGCAACGATTCCACGAACAATTGGGCGATTGTGAGTGACAGGCGTTTTTTTCAGGATCATATCGGCTACAGTAGAAGTTAATCCCCATGTAGCAGCTACTCCAACAGTAAATGAATGGTTTTTAAAAGCAGTCTGAACACTCGAATATGCTGCAGGAACATCCAATCGGAAAATCGCTCTTCCTGCACCTGAAAGTTTTTGAGTTACGCTTGATGAGTAGTTTCCCAATTGGTTCAATTTCATATTCCCAATTTGTTCCCAATTGGGACGAAAGCTATTCAAATTAACACTGGGAATTTTTTTTTCAATCTTAGAAGCATAGCCAATGACTACATAGGCAGCAGGATGCGCCGCTCCTGAAGCTAGATTATACATTCCTGATACAAAGCTCTTTGCTCCACGAACCAAAAAAGATTCTTCTGTTTTTGTCATTTTCACTTCCATGATTCCTTCCTTTATTTCTGAATTATTTTAAATGTATGGGGGTCTACAAAGGCTGCAGACCCCTATGATAAATATTGATCTCCTAAGCCGTTTTTGCTTTTGCTTTGGGTGATTCATAAGCAAATGATGTGCGGAGAGGGGTGAGTGCTCTGCTCATCCAATACATGGAAGTTTGTGCACCAGGTGTTACCATTTTTAGTATAGAATGATATGCAAGTAGGCGAGCGCCAATATCTACGGTCTTTGAAAATTCTACAGGGTTCGCATAACCAAAATAAGAGAGACCAAAAGCAGCTCCCCAAACAATTGTTGCTCCACCCAATACAGAAAATATATTGCGTGCAGCATCATTTTTTATTCTGTTTGTAGTGAGTTGATTGATTGCAGCAGATGTTACCGCGATTCCACCTGTTAGCAAGAGCCAATCAGCATTTCCTGCCAAAGAACTAGAGATATTTTGCCATGCTCGACTTGGAAGACTTTTTGAAGCAACATGAGTAGAAGCAGTTGTTGTCGTAGCACTAGGAGCACTAGAAGCTGGTGCTGCTGTTGTTGAAGAACTCTGAGCACTAGAAGCTGGTGCTGCTGTTGTTGACTCTACACTTGCAGCATTTCCTGTTCTGGGCGTATGTCTACTCCCTGGAGCTGATGGTTTTGGAGGTTGATGGGGGATTTCTTTTCCGTTAGCAAATGGGATAAATCTTCTCAAATCAGTTAATCGATCAAATTTTCGCGCTGCGTTGGAAAGTCTCAAAGTGCTTTCTAATCCCATTTTGCGGACGAAAGCCTCCCCGATAATCCCCACAGCGAGATGTTTTCCACAATATTGCAGACGAGTGGGCGATGTGGGTTTTTCAGGTACAAAATCAAATTTCGTATATTGACAGTTTTCGGGTCGAGTTGCAGTTGTATTTGCAGTTGGCATATATTACCTCCATAAAGAATTTATTTTGATGTCTGCCTTAAATGGCAAAGTTAAGGCATTGTAAACAAGGTTACATGAAAATGTAAAGAATTAACAAAATGCAAGATGCATTTTTCCATTTGCGATTGGGAATTGCATGACGATGCGGCGACCTTGGATCTGAATCGTCTCTTTTTTGTTGTTTACTAAGATTGTATATTCTCCATCAGGTGGAAGACAAATGTTTGGATCTATGATCAGGTGTTGCGATTGGACTTCGCCTTCAATCATCAATGGATGTCCTAAAAGAGTTGATGCTTTTGTGAGATTCCCGCTTAGAATAAGCTCTCGAATCTTTCCAGAAGAAATCACAAAATCGTCTTTCTTGGCTTTGGGAATATACTGCGTGATAAATCCCATTTCTTTTCCAAGCTGCGTGACTTTCTTTGGAGTTCCTTCTTTTTTTTCCCCCAAACATGCTCCTTCTCCCAGCACAAGAAAATCAAAAGGGCAACTCGTCATCAATTCTTCTAAAAACACTGCATAAGATTTTGATGCAAGCTTTTGTGTAAACGGAATGCATAAGGTGACATCCACTCCGCATTCTGCGAGGGCTTCAAGTTTGAGGTTTTTGGAGAAAATGAGGGGGGCTGGCTTTTTTCCAAATAGCACCTGAGAGGGGTGGTTTGAGAAAGTGAGGACGCACACAGTGCCCATAGGGCCCACCTTTTCTCGGAGTTTCTGCAAAATCCTTTGATGGCCGAGGTGTACTCCATCAAAGCTTCCAATTGTAAGGGCGCAAGGTCTTGGTAAAGAGTAGGTTGCGCTTAAGTCTTCTAAGGTAATCATTTTGAGAAGCTTAGCATGATATGCAAAAATTCTTAAACCTTATTTTTAAGGCGCTCATTATAAGCAGTTTATAAAATCGATATTTATAGTTTTTATTTGAATTAAATAAAGAATTTGTTATAATATAACTATAAGGAGAGATTATTATGAGGATTAATAAAGATATAAAAAGTTTTCTAATTTCAGCTTGGGAATTGCCATCTAAGCTTTTCAAGCCGATTGCTTCGGCTCTTAACGTGATTTTTGGCAAAAATAACACGTGTCGAGGTGTGCCCTATGACGTTGCTGAAGAGCAAAACAGGACTGATCCTTGGTATCAAAAAAGAGGAATGACTTCCGAGGAAAGTGCTGAATATTTCAAAGCTTGCTCTGAGTGGGTCTCAAATACGCAAGACTCGATAAGGGGGATATATGATATTTCTCGACGTGCAGTGAAAATAGTTCCTTCAACGCCTTCTTTTTGGACAAGAATAAAATCTAGAATTCATCGAGGATAGAAATAATGAAGAGTAATATGATATGTCCCAGTATTTTTTCGTTTGGTTGGGATTTGTTTTCGGGTCTTTTGAAATCGATTACGAAGCCGATTGCTTGTGCCCTTAACTTTTTTCGTGCGAAGAAAGAAGAGCAAGGGGTAGATGAAAGTCGGGTGTTTAATCTTAATACAAAAATGATAAGAGTAATAGATCGAATTAGCATGAATGAAGAACAGTTAGCAGCAGATCAGAAGGTTGCTGAAAAAATCGTTAATTTTCTTCAGAAGAGTAAAACTGAGATTGCAAAAGATCGAAAATGCAAAAAAGAGTTTTTTAAACTTATCAGTGAGCTTTCAGTTCCTGGGCAACGACAGTTTGGGGAATTTTATTATTTGTCTTCTCCTCCAGGTCATGGAGAGGTGATTCTTCCAACAAGGTTGCAGGCTTGCAAGTACTTTCAAGAATATCAAGAATCAGAAGTGTTTTTTGACTCAACGCAGCCGCAAAGTGCTGGCGGTTAAATTCCTACAATAAGTTTGCAACCAATCCACTCATAAGAGTGGTTTTTTTATGGAACCTTTGATTCCTTGTATTCTACTGAATATTAGGCGTTTGCAAATTCGGAAGTTTACAACTATCTAAATATAAAGGCTTTGTTAGTTGTAATTGTTTATTTACATTATATTAATAATTTGATATAATTATTTTTACAAGGATGAATAATAACAATAATGAGGTGATTTATGTCTGGTAATGTTTTTAATGTTAATATTAATGGTGATGGTAAACCAGCTGGATGGGACGGAGAGACTCCTCCGTGGTTTATGCCAGTATCTGTGGGAGAAAATGTTGTCTCTGGCCAATATATGGATCACAACCCAGAAGGGATGGGTGGACGACGAGCTGTTAAACTAGATAAAAAAGGTGACGAAGTCGAGCTAGTCCCTGCTACAATTTCTGGTCGAGCTTTTGGGGCTCTAGCTGGAGAGGGAAAAGTTGATCTTTCTGATTGGGAAATGGTGTCAGAAGAGACAGGCGGAGTATGCTCAAATAAAGCACCTCCAAGACCTCCTAAGATTTCAGAATTCTTTAGGGACCTATTCGGCTTAGGCGAACAGGGCGATTTTATGAAAAAGATTTGACACCTAGAATTCGTAACAAGTACTCATTGTCCCACCCTGCCTTTTGCCGCTTTATCTCTATTC
>QIGB01000040.1 GCA_003228815.1 Chlamydiota bacterium
AATTTAAGCCGCGACAATTTTGAAGACTTTTGTAAGTGCTTGATAATCAATGCAGGCTGAATGTCAAATCTTATTCATAAGATCGCCCTGGAACATCATATATGGTTTGATCATGGACATTACTATAAAACTCTTGGAACATCTGTGATCCCTTTCACTGAGTCTACAGGTATACTGCCCGTGAATTATGATTATGACACGAGTAATCTCATCTATGGAGGTCTTGTCGTTCGCCTGAGATTTGACTTCTAACGATGAAAACGCTGTGGAAAGGATGGCTCAGCTTTGGACTGATTAATATTCCGGTCAACCTCTATTCGGGGACTAAGGAAAAGGAATTGAGTTTTCATCTTCTCCATAAGAAAGATCTCTCCCCTATTCGATATGCGCGCATCTGCAAAAAAGATGGAAAAGAAATCCCCTGGGAAGATGTAGTCAAGGGCTATGAACTCGAAAGTGGGGATATGGTCGTTCTGACCGAAGAAGATTTCGAAAGAGCCAATATCCAGCGCGTCAAAACCATCGAGATCTTAGATTTTGCCGATGAAAAAGAGATCGATACCGTCCTCTATCAGAAACCCTACTTTCTAGAGCCGCAAAAGGGCGCAGAAAAATGCCTATGTCCTCCTGCGCGAGGCTCTGAAACGGGCAGAAAAGATCGGTGTTGGCAAGTTTGTTCTGCACAACCGAGAACATTTAGGGGTCATCAAGCCGTACAAGGATATGATTGTCCTCAATCAGCTTCGCTTTGCCAATGAAATTGCAGAGAGACCTGGGCTCAATATCCCAAAAGGAGAAAAAGTTCCCAAACAAGAAATCGAAATGGCCATCAAACTCATCGATCAGCTGACGACCAAATTTGATCCAAAAGACTATAAAGACGAGTATCGCGAAGAACTCATATCTGTCATCAAGCAAAAAGCCAAAGGACGCCCTTCACGAAAAAAAGGAAACGCCCCGCAGAAGACCAAAACAGACGATTTCATGAAAGTGTTAAAGACCTCACTCAAGAAAGAAAGCTACCTAAATACTTTTAGCTCTCTCTCTTAGCCAATAGACAACCCCAATCAGGATGGGGATGAAGAGATCCGACCAGAAATAGACACCAGCATTTCCAGAAACAAACGTCCCCGTTGCCATCATATTGCGAATGTATCCGATTGCATCACCCCAAAGCCAAATCGAATTTCCTAGTAATGCAGCAAAGAGAAAACTTCCCCGGAGCCAGAAACTCAAAATCGCCAAAATGCCAAAAGCAAGACTGGCAATCCCCACTGCAAATTGAAAAGAGCCTCCAACGTCCCATCCAATGAGAGCTGCGGCGCGATCAGAATAAAAAACATGGGCCACGAAAGAGCCCAATCCAGTAAAGCCAAGAGTAAAGAACATCAGATATCCCAAAAGGAGCTCCAAAGACTTTTTCGGATAGGTTTTTTGAAAACCCCAGTGTAAGAAAAAGACAACAAGACCAAGAATCAGAAATACAGCTGGCATAAAAAGCCCCTATAATTTTTCAAAGGGATCATCTTCCCAGTAACTCTCCCCATAGCAATAGAGAAGCTGCGCCCCTTTCTTAATTCCATGATGACAAGCAGTAAAAATAATACGAGGCCCCCACTTTGAATAGTGTTCCCATGCGACCACATTCGTCTTCTTACTTCCTTCCGCACTATGATTCATGAAGCGACACCAATTACCTGCTTTAGTAGCATCAATAGAAAATTCAGAAAAATTCGAAAACATGAACGTACTGTCATTGTCTGGATCGATCAACTTATCTGGCATTAATATTCCTCCATACGAATTGAGAATGCTATAGGGAGGAATATACTCCTTTGCAAAGATACCCGATCCAATCGTCTTATTGATGAAACGAATGGCTACCCGCTTAGTATAAGGCAAATCATCTTCTAATTTTTTGATGCGTCGCAAAAGAGCATCAAAACGCTTCCTTCGATATACAGAGCCCACCTGTTCGAATTCATTTTGGAATTTTTTCCACGCCTTTTCATACTCTTTTTGATACTTGGGGTCGACAACAACATCATAGACATATCGAATAGGAGTGGAAATGCCAAAACGCTCTTTAAATGTAGGATCCTCGCGCATAGACTTACCTATAACGAAAAGCATCAACCATTGCAACCTTAAGGAAAGAAAAATATCCATTTTCTCCCTAGTCGAAAAAAGCACACCTCATTATATTGAATCCTTATGAATATGAAATGGCTACTTCCCCTACTTTTCCTCTCTTCTCTGATTTTTGCAGAGATCACTCCACGAAAAATTGAATCGATCACCTATCGATCTCAGCAAGGGGCAACGATTGCTCTTATCCAACTGACCGATGGATCCATTTGGAAGTGGAGTCCCGATCCCTATAGCGAAAATCTATTGCGCCGCTGGGAAGAAGGCGATGAAATCCTCATCCAATCCATCAATCATTCCGGCTTTGGTCTCAAAAACCTCAATAAGCCTCATTACAGTCCTATCGTTTCCTTAAGCTTCAACTCCTATCTCCTCTATCCCACTTTTGTAGGAAGAGATCATTGTTATGGACTCATCTACTTAAGCGACGGAACACAATGGCAAATTCTGTATGATTTCAACAAGCGGACACTCCATCATTGGTCGCATGGAGACCGAATCATTGCCGTAAAAGGAATCCAGAACAACTATGAGCTCATCAACCTTGACATTCCCCATGAAAACCGCTGCCAAATCGAGCGCTTCATGGAAGTCACGCCTTTTGATCAAGATATCCCCGTCCCTCCCTGTATTGAAGAAGAAGAAGAAGTAGATGATGATTTCTAGTTAAAAAACAATTTTGCTATGATCCTGCCTTGAGTACAAACTCCCCTTTTGCTACAATTTTGAAATTCTCCATGCTGGCGTAGCTCAATTGGTAGAGCGCCCGACTTGTAATCGGATGGTTGAGGGTTCGATTCCTTTCGCCAGCATATCTCTAGGGGGTGTCGCATAGTGGCAATTGCAAGGGACTGTAAATCCCTCGACTTCGGTCTCCGTTGGTTCGAGTCCAACCGCCCCCATCCTCCTATGGAAATTCACTAAAAAAATTGCCAACTCTGGTATGATCTTTTTTTCTAAAAATAAGGGCTTATGGGACAGCAAAATTCAACATATTCCTCGAAACCAAAAAAAATATCTGAAGAAGCTGATCAACTTCTTCAGCTTAGAAATTCATGGAAGGGAGTACTTAAAAAGCTAGAATCTACCCCTATTAATACAACCGATCCCCGATGTTTGATAGCCTCTGGCTATGCAGATGCGCTTATCGGATCTGTCCGAGGTGTATTAAGACACTTAGAAGAGAAAGACCCCATTAATGCCTTTAGAATTATGCGTACAACTTTTGAATGCCTTGTAAAATTCAAATGCTTAATAAAAGACGATTATTTTTTAGAAAAATTAAAAGAAGATTCCTTCCACCGTAGACAACGTTTGTTTAAGAAATCAAAAGATCCTGTGAAAGGAGTTGGTTTGGAAGTTTTGAAAACCGCTCCTTGTGATGACATTGATTTTAACAAAAAATATCCATCCTTGAAAATTGCAGATCTCTGTAAGGGATCGTGCAAAAATAACCTTTACAATTTCATAGGAGAATTTGTGATTTTCTATAGGGAAAATTTCTTTAAATTTTGCCCATCCAGCACAAATACTCGCGCCCTCACGCGCCCTCAATATCTAAGCGAGCATTTTTCAGTTAAACCTTACCTTACGTTGGCAACGTAAAATTATTATTATTTTGCTTTCAAATCCGTGCAAAAATAACGTTTACAAATTTTCATTGAGAATGATAAAATTTCTTCTCTATGGAGGAATTGCTTTGATTACAAAAAATGTCATTCGAAAAAAATATCAGCGCCTTCGGCACAGCCTAAATGAGAAAAGTCGTCGATTGTGGTGCGCTGCTGAAGCTCTAGCCATTGGGAAAAAAGGAGTAGCAATAGTCCATGCTGCCACGCAAATAAGCCGTCCCACAATCTATTTAGGAATTAAAGAAATCCAACAAAAGGGCCATCAGAAAAAATCAAAAAATCGTATTCGTAAAAAGGGCGGTGGTGCAAAACTGATTATGAACAAACAGCCTGGGATATTAGATGCACTAGGAGCATTGGTTGAGCCGGCCACAAAAGGCAATCCTGAGTCGCCATTGCGATGGACGAATAAGGGATTGAGGAAGTTGTCTGTAGAGTTAAAAAAACAAAAATTTGATGTATGCCCCAATACAGTAGCTCTTTTATTAAAAAAGATTGGCTATAGCTTGCAGTTAAATAGGAAAGAGAAGGAAGGAAAATCTGTGCCTGATAGAAATGCTCAATTTGAACATATTAACGAAAAAGCAATGGCTTTTCATAGAGAAGGTCAGCCCGTTATTTCCGTCGACACCAAAAAGAAAGAGCTCATTGGTAACTATAAAAATGGTGGCCGAGAGTATCGAAAAAAGGGAGATCCCTTAGAAGTAAATGCCTATGATTTCCCCGATCCAAGAGAAGGAAAAGTGGCTCCATATGGAGTTTATGATATTGGCAAAAATAAGGGTTGGGTTGGTGTAGGAATCACTAGTGACACGGCTCAATTCGCTGTGAATACCATTCGCAATTGGTGGTATAAAATGGGAAAAAAGGATTACCCAAAAATAAAAAAACTGATGATCACGGCTGATTGTGGAGGCAGTAACGGCAATAGGGTGAAACTTTGGAAGTGGGAATTGCAGCAGTTGGCAAATGAATTAGACGTGGATATCCACGTTTGTCATTTCCCTCCGGCAACAAGCAAATGGAATAAAATTGAGCATAAGATGTTTAGCTATATCACGCTAAATTGGAGGGGAGTTCCTTTGATCAGCAAAGAGACAGTGGTTCAACTGATTGGAAGTACAAAGACAGAAAAGGGGTTAGAAATACAAGCGCAGATTGACTATAGGGTATACCAGAAAGGAGTAGTGGTCGATGAAGAAGATTTCAGATCAATAGCCCTAATACCAGACAAATTTCATGGCGAGTGGAATTACATCATTTCTCCTACTATAATGGTAAGCGTGGTTGATTGAGTGGAATATAATGAAAATTTTCCCTATAGAAAATCACAAATTCTCCTATGAAATTGTAAGGGTTATTTTTGCACGATCCCCGATCCCATAGTTCATCAAACAACTTTAGGCTTCCGTAATTTCTTGCCTTATATTGAAAGAGAAAATTTATGACGCCACTTAAGCCTACTAGTTTAGAAATTCTTGATTAAACGATTTGTTTAATGTTTAGGAAGTGAGCGAGGCCGAGTTGGAGAGAAGCAAAGAAGAATTTTCAGCAAAAAAGATGAAACGCTGGGATTGGAATGAGTTATGCAATGGTCTCATAGTTTCATCTTGTCATGAATGCCCGATATTTTCAATCTGCTCGGGATTGCCATCGATGGCAAGAGAATGTTTTGCCCTCGTGACTCCTGTGTAGAGGACTTCTCGCCCAAAACTCTCAGTTCCATCAGGGATGAGAAATAAGACATCGTCATACTCGCTTCCTTGGCTTTTGTGGACCGAGATGCAATAGGCATATTCATAAGGGGGAAGTTCAGATACGGGAAATTGTTTGTCTCCAAAGATTGCAAGATCTTTTTGGAGAATTCCTGTTTCTCCATTGGAAAGGCCGGTGCGCCGATCGTTGCGTGTAATCAAAATGGGAAATTGTGTGGCTTTGGAAGAAAATTTTTCGAAGAGGAAACGATTGAGCGCATCCACTCCGAGCGGTCCTTTGCGCAATGTGGATAGAATCCGAAAACGAGAAAAATCTTTCTCTTTTACATAGTCCCAAAGCTTTTGGTAGACGGTTTCGAGATTGGCATCGGCAAAACCAAGGTCGACGTTGCGCATATCGGTCACTTGGTTTTGCAAAATAGCATTTGCGAGATCAAGAATCTCTTTTCGGTCAGAACGCATGCATTTGGAAAGGGTTGTTGTGGGAATTGTATTGGATGCTATGAGATCAGCAAAAACACTCCCTCCTTCGACAGCAGGAAGTTGATGGATATCGCCCATCAAAACGAGCGAAGCCTCCGGATGGATCGAAGAGAGAAGGCGTGCAAACACAAAGGGATCGATCATCGAACATTCATCGACAATGACAAGGTTTGCATCGAGTGTTTCTTCGATCAGCAAAGAGTGCAACGTTCCCCCTTTGACGGGAAAAGGCATCTGACTTTCTAAGTGCGCTGCTGCTTTGCCCGTTGGCGCTGTAACAATTGTCGATGTCTGCAAGGCCTTAGCAATGAGGATAGCTGTATATGTTTTTCCTGTTCCTGGCCCCCCTGTGATGAGAGAGAGTGGATGAACAAGGGCGTTTTGTATTGCTTTTTGTTGTTCTTCTGTGGCTTTTCCCTGTGCAAAGTCTTTTTTCTGTCGCTTAGGTAATTGGAGAAGTCTTTTGGTGTGCATCACAATTTGATCTTCCACTTCAGCATATTTGGGAAGATAATGTCTTCCTACAGGAAGCAAATCTGCTAAGACAGGATCTTCGATGAGGGTTTTTTCCAGGCAGAGATGTCCATTTCGGGCTGAAGCGAGAAGAGCGGCGTGCAAGGCAAGTTCTTTTTCATCGCCGTTTGGAGCTTGCAGCTTGGCATAGGCAATATCGATGGCTAAAAGAGTGCCACGCTCGACAAAGCTTTGCAGCTTTGAGGATGTTTTTTGGCCAAACATTTTTGTCTTAGCTATTCCCAAAATGGACCGCCTTTTTTCCTCGTAAAAAAACATAAAAAGCCCCCCCAAATTGGGGGCTTGTGTAAAGCCGCTTTACATAACGCTGCACAGCCTCGCCATAGATTTTGGCTTGCAGGTAGTAGTCGTGCTCCTCCATTGCCTGATGCAATCTTTCTTGTGTGTAATGTGCGTCGGTTGAGCCAAGCCAATTGGTTTTCCAATCGAGCACGTAAAAGACATCTCCTTTTTTGAAAACGAGATCGGCAAACCCTTTGATCCATCGGTTGTTTTGTGGAAAGAGGAATTCCATCTCTTGAGAAAACTCTCCCTCTTCCAGCTCTGAAAGGGAAAAGCCTTCGAAAAGGGGCATGTGCAATACGGTATTTGCCATCTTTGCAATCACTTCTTCCCATCCTTCAAGATGTGTTCCCGTAAGGGTTTCACAAACCACTTGTTCGATGGGAAGTAATCGATTTTGAAAATGGTTTTCGAAGACCGAGTGAATCACTGTTCCTGTTTCAGCACCAAGGGGAAGTGTATGGGGGCTTTTCTTTGAAAGATCTTGCAAATGAAATTCTTCTGAAAGAAGTGTTGTTGCATGTCCCTTTGCCATCGAGGAAAAAGAGGTGAGGATTTCAATGGGAAAATCGAGTTCTACTTTGGGTGGGGGTTTTAGTTCGATTTTTTCCCGTTTTGGTTTGTACTTTTGCATCAAAATGTTTTCGATCCATTGGATGGGAACATCGATGTTTTGAAAAAATCGTTCAATAGGAGAATCGACCCATTTTCCAGAAAGATCGAATAGGCGGGGAATGTAGAGTTTTTCTCTTGCACGCGTGAAGGACACATAGAGCTGGCGCATGTTTTCAGCTTCTTTTTCAGTGTTTTGCTCTTCTGCTGCGCGGCAAGAGGCCATGCCAAGGGCAAAAACGACTTCGAATTCCAGACCTTTGCTTCCAAAAGTCGTCATGATAGAGACTTTGTCTTCACCTTCTTCTCCCCGCAAAGAAAGCTCTGGATTTTCCTCTGGGCTGATTTTTTTCCATCCTTGCATGAGATGCAATAGTTCGAAGAGATCGGCTTTATGTGATTGCATCAAAAGTTCTGCTGTTTGGGTAAACTCCAGATACAAAGAAGTATCTCCGTGTGAAGAAAAATGATTGGCAAGGAAATGAGAAAATGTTGCAGCAAATCCTTTTTCTCTGAAGAGATCACGCAATGCAAAGAAAGGGGTTTCTTCTCCTTCCATAAGGCTCTGTACTGGGCAAAAATTTGCTTCTAGGGGTGAGTGAGGCAAAATCGAATCGCACCGACCGACGATGGGCATAGCCGAAGGCGCTATGGCCGAGAAGGAGGTGCTATTCGGTGAAGCCGCAGCCAGACATAGAAGTGAATTTTTGCCCAGTACAGAGCCCATAAGTGGACCTCTCAGAACTGCACGCACATGAGCATCGTTTTCAGGATGTGCAATGGCTTTGAGAAGCATTTCCATTGCGAGAAAGCCTCGCGACTCGGCTAAAGATACGGTCCGTTTGATTGTGGAGGGAATTTTGCATCGATTGAAAAAGAGTTGGAGCCGGACAGCTTGGAATCGATCTTTGATGAGGACAACAAAATCGGAAAAAGCAAATGTTTCTTTGAGACGCAAAATTTCATTTGCGATGTAGGGAAAGAGTTTTTCTTCTTCCATTGTTTTGGTGGGCCAACTTCTTTCTCTTCCGGGATCAGCCTTGACGCCAAAATAGGTGATGGGCTCTTCATCGAGTTTGTTTTCTGATCTTCCTGCCTGAACAGGATGATAGGTAAGAGCGCCAGGCATTGAGGGCAGGGCAATCCACTCGGGGGTTTTTGTAAAAAGGGTGTTGAGTGCTTCTATGAGCTGGGGACTACTGCGAAAATTGGTATCGAGAAAGGCTTTTTTTTCTTCTCCCAATGCCTTTGCTGCTTGCATGTAGGTGTAGATGTCAGCACTGCGAAAGCCATAAATCGATTGTTTGGGATCCCCCACGAGGTAAAGCAAATGGGAAGAAAGAAAAAGTTTTTCAAAAATCTCCCATTGGATTGGATCTGTATCCTGAAATTCATCAACGATGACTGCTTTGTATTTAGCCCGAACTTTTTCGTAAAAAGCGGGAATTTCTAATGCTTTTCGCATTTTGTGGAGAAGATCGTCAAAGGTAAAATGATCTCCTCGCATCGCTTTGATGTTCCATCTTTCTCGACATTCTTTTGCAACTCTTCGTACCATCTCTTCGGGATCGCGCAGCGTTTGCAAGGGAGGCCCTAATTTTGTTTGGAGGGTGTGAAAAAAACCGCTTTTTTCTTTGAGTTTTTCAAAAAACCAGATTTTTTCCTCTGTGAGGATGGAAGGGTCTTTAACCTCTAAATACTGAGCAAACTTTTGGACTTGGGACTTATATTTTTCCAGTCGCATTCGTTTGTAACGTGGAGCTAGGATGAGAAAATCATTCCACAGTTTTTCAAATTGCATTTGGGGAAGCTTTGGTAAGGCATACGGTGTAGGCGTCTGTCCTTTTTGCATCGCATCGACAATACGGCTCACGAGCCGATCAAAGTCATAGCGCATCCGCTTGAGGAGGGAAGTCACTTCGCCAGCAAATTCTTTGCTTCCAGTCCGAAAGAAATCTTCTACGACCCCACGCATCTGGGCCAAATGATCCGGCTGATCCAGACGACTCATCTTGAGGGGTGCCTCTGCTTCAAAGGCAAATTCAGAAAGCATCCGATGGCAAAACCCATGGATCGTGAAAACCTGGATCTCATCGAAATGGGCAAGGGCATTTTTTGCTTTTTCCTTTTCCAGGATGGCTCGGATTCTACTTTTCATTTCCTGAGCTGCTTCTCGTGTAAAGGTGACGGCTAAAATTTCTGGCAAGGCGACCGGCTCTTCGCTTTCGAGAAGCAAACGGACAATGAGATGTTCGATGGCAAAGGTCTTTCCCGTTCCCGCCGATGCTTCAAGAAAACGACTTTGAAAAACATTGAGCTTTGGATCTAAGATATCAAACCGCTGCAAAGGCCCTCCCAAACAGTTTTTGTAAGATGCTGTTCCAATTTTTTTGGATGATGGAGGCATTGGGCATCGGATCGCAGAAATAGAGATAGGTAAACACTTCATCCTCGACTTGTTTGAGTGCCTTTTGCAAATCTCCTCCTTGCAAAAGAGGTTTTGCAAGAGAGGGAACAAGGGGGGAAGGATGCTTCTCGGCCATCTGAAAATAGGCAAGATATTCTTCGAGATTTGAGGTAGGTGTGAATGTGGTGTGATCTTTTACAAAAAGAAGCGAAAGGCCCAAATGCTCCATCAAAAGTGCTTGCGGCCAAAAACGGATTTGATCTTCCAACTGATTTTTTCCTCTAACAAGCATTCCTTTTGGGGTGAAAAGCTCGAGCTTCCCAAAAAGATGCACGGGGCCAATTTCTACATCGATTTTTTTGGTTTCTACTTCTTCGGGAAGAATGCCGAAAGCATCCATTGCTAAATGCCATTCTTCCACTTCCTTTTGAATTTGGCTTTTTGCTAAGGGTTGCAAAAGATGGACGGGAAGATCTGCTTTTTTCAAAACTTCCGAAAGAGGGCTTTGCAGAGCTTCTCGAACCAATTGATACTTGGTGAGAGGATCCAGCAAGTATTCTCGCTGATCGTTTTTGCCAAAGTCGGGATAAACTCCGAGAACTTCATGCAAATAGTAACGCAAGGGATGGCGAGCAAATTTGAAGAGTTTTCGTACATCGATCTCCATGGGTGCAAGTTTTGGCACATCGAAAGAACTGAGGACAAAAAATTCAGGGATGAGAGGGGGTTTTGGCTGAGGGTTTTGTTTGGCTTTGGCCACTTGATATGCGCTTTCATTGTAACTGACGAGCTCTCCTCCGAAATAGGTAGAGTCATAGCCTCTCGGCGGATGATGGACAATTTCTCCTCCTTCAAGAGCTGAGAACAACTCTAAAGCAACAAGGGAGGCTCCCTTTTCGCGGAGATAGCTAATGGAAAAAAATTCGCGGGCAAAAGAGAGGGCTTGGAGAAAGAGATAGCGATCTTGCTCTGCTAAAGTGGGACGAAAATCTTTTTCTCCAAGGTAGAGGGAATCTTTTTCTTCTCTTTTGGGAAATGCATCTTCTTGCATGCCAATGAGACAAATCGCCTTGCACGGTTGCACACATCCTTCAGACAGAGACCCAAAACGGATGGCTTGTAGATGCGGAGCTTGATGGCTTTTACTTTTCTTACTCAAGATGGACTCGAGAACTTTCTCAATCCCCTCATAAGAAACTTTTTCTCGATCGAGATGATCACATGCTGCTGCCAATTCAGTGAGTTCCTTATAAAGGTCATAGGAAGGATCGATTGCAAAATAGCTCTCGAGAAGGCAAGCAAAGTAGCGTAGCCAGGTGGGTATGGTCCATCGCGACCCGTCGTAAAGAGGGGCTAAATCATCGACTAAAGAATAGAGCAGTTGATACACCTGATCAAACTCTGTGATTTCTGTAAAGCCAACTCCTTGTATTCCATCGGAATGTCCCAGGCCATGCAATAACCCTTTAAGTCCCTGTTCCCAGGTCCCCTCGGCTCCATTCGCATGGATCTGGTCACTTATGAAATCTTTCAAATAAAAGACTCTTTTCTGCTCTTTCGAAAATCCCCAACGAACATGAGCTCTTTCCATCCATTTCCTGACAAGGGAGATATCGATTGAAAATCTCGACAACTTGGCTAGAACTTGCAAGACCTCATCCAAAGCAAATCGCTTTTTAGGAAGATCGAGCATCTTGGAAAAGGCCTGGACAATCGGATCTTCTTCCCTACGAGGGATATCGGAAACGGCATAGGCCATATCGCTAAATGTCGCATGAATATAGGGAACATAATGGGAAATGTCGGGAGCAAAAACTTGAATCTCTTTCGGCGTTAGTCCTTTTGTTATGCACAAATGCAAAATGTGATCTTTGAGGACTTCCACTTCGCGCAAAACAGAAGTGGCAGAGGCAAAGGAAAGTGTTTCATCGATTTGATGAGAAGAAAAACTGCCAAAGAGGAGATCCTTTTGCAGTTTTTGCAGACAGCTTTCTCCCTCCTGCTCTCGATAGTACTCTTGTGTTGAGACATCACTCTCTTCAATCATAAGAAGGGTTTTGCGGCCCACCTTTCCCCAGCTCGACAAAAAAGAATTTTGGTCTGCAAAGCTCTCATCAAAAAAATCGAGTTGCCTCTCTGGGACATTCTTTCGCAAAAGTTCTCTTTCCTTTTCCGAATAGAAATCACCCCAAAAAATTTCGCAAGGAGAAAAGAGATACATTTGAGCCCCAAGCTTTGCAAAATGGGAAAAATAAAACTTGGGCAGGAAAGAAAACCCAAAGAGGTGGATCTTCCAATCTGTTTGTTCAAGAGTGGGCTCCGACCAATTCCATTTCTTCCAAAGAATCTCTTGCCATTTGGGAAGGGGATTTTTGCCGAAAATGGCATAGCGCAAAAAATACTTGGCCAATGCATGACAAAAAGGACCGATCCTCCTTTCCCTCGCCTCCTGATGAAAGTAGCGAGAAAGCTCGGGAAACTGATCGATGAGCGGGATCAATTCGTGCTGCAAGAATAGAGAAAGCTCCAATGAGCTCGGCACTTTTTTCTTGGTGATCTTTGCCCACCCTTGGCTGAGACTCACCACTTGAAATCCCGCAGCAACTTGCAAGTCGCTGTCTCTTCCCAAAGACTGCATAATGTAGGCTTTCAGACCTAAATGCGGGACAATCACAAGACGTTTTTCAAAAGGGGCAGATCCTGGAGGAAAGAGATTCTCCTTCAGATGCGGGATCAATTTTTCGAGATCGTTGCTTAAATGAATTTGTCCTTTTGTCATAAACTGGTATGATAGCTCTTATGTTTAAAAATTTGCAGAATCAATTTTCAAAACTGCATCACTTTTTATCCAAGTTTCCAGGGTTTTCTAACCCGGAAAAATACTCTCTGGGATTTCTGAATTCAGCTCAATTTTGTGGAGCGCTCAACGACAACATCTATAAACTTGCTTTGATCTTTTATCTCATTCAGCTGAAAGGGCCAGAGCAAGCAAATAATATTCTTTCTATTGCAGGCGCCATTTTCGTCATTCCCTTTCTCCTCTTTTCCTCCGCATCAGGGATTTTAGCCGATAGGATGAGCAAAAATCGGATCATCATTGCCATCAAAGTCACAGAAATCCTCATCATCCTTTTAGCCATTTCCGCTTTTGCATTCAAAATCACATGGGGAAGCTATGTCATCCTTTTCCTCCTCTCGACGCAAAGTGCCGTCTTTGGCCCGTCTAAATATGGAATTATTCCCGAACTGGTTCCCAAAAATAAAATCTCCAAAGCTAACGGCCTCATTACTTCCTTTACTTATCTGGCCATCATTTTTGGAACCTTTCTCGCCTCATTCCTCACAGAAGTGACCAATCGCAACTACGTTCTTGTGGGCTGCTTTTGTCTCTTGGTTTCTTTTGTCGGTTTCTTCAGTAGTTATGGAATCAAGCATACAGAATCAAAAGGTTCGACAAAGAAAGCCAATATCCTTTTTGTTCGTGAAATATATCGAACTCTCGTTGAATGCAAAGCTTACAAGCACTTACTCCTCTGTATTTTTGGAGGGGCCTTTTTTCTTTTTGTTGGGGCGTTTACCCAACTCAACATCATCCCATTTGCTATTGTCTCCCTTGGATTTACAGAAGTTGCAGGGGGATATCTTTTCTTGATTACAGCACTTGGAATTGCCTTAGGATCTTGGTTGGCGGGCAAAGCTTCGAGAAAACACCACATCGAGCTTGGACTCACCTGTTTTGCAGGAATTGTGATTGCTTTTCTCTTTTTTCTCCTCGGCGCCTCTTCTTTCAAACCTGTTTTGGCCGTTATCGCCCTATTTTTAATCGGATTTTCGGGTGGAACATTCATTGTCCCCTTTGAAGCGTACATTCAGCTCATCAGCCCAGAGCAAAATCGGGCACAGGTCATTGCCGCATCCAACTTTATGAGTTTTGTTGGAGTCTTATTTGCTTCCTTTTTTCTTTTTCTTTTCAACCAGGTCCTTGACTTTCCTGCAGCGCAGAGTTTCATCATCATGGGGGCCTTCACTCTACTTTTTACCCTTGTCCTTTTCTTCCGCCTCTCGGATCATGTTCTCTCTTTCACTGCTCGAAGAATATTCCGTCCCTTCAATCCTGTACAAATTACAGACCAAACTTTGGTGCGCAGAATAAAAAATCCTTTACTGATGCTCGAAGACGCCACTCCTATCAAAGCATGGATACTCACTGGAGTCCTTCCGAATGTCCATCTCTTGATTCCTCAATACAAAAGACGGGGCTTTCCCTGGTTCCAGAGGATTTTCTTTTCCCTGCATCGGATCGAATCCCCGCAAAAGTTTGAAACGCTCGTCTCAAGAAGCCAGCACTTCCGCGACCCCAATATGATCCCTTGCATCTACCTCAACAAGAAAAAACCGGTTCCCGAAAAAGAGATGTTTTCGATTCGTGCGATTTTCACTCGCAAATCTTATGAGGTGATCACCGTCACCATCCATCGCGCAGCAAATACTTGGCAAATCCGCTTTTCAAAATAATCTTCCTCTGCTAATAAGGAGACAGGTCTCTTCTTAGGATTGAAAATGAAAAAAGCACTTCCTCTCATCTTTTCAGCAACAAGTGCATTTGCTGCGCATAATTGTACGCCCGCATCTCCCGCCCCTTGCAATGTGGATATGTGTGATTGTACCTATTGCCTCGGCCCCGTCAAAGAGCACGGCAATATGCCTGTCCGGCCTCATACTTGTAATGGAGACTTTGTCATCAGCGCTGCGCCCCTTTACTGGAATGCCCACCAGGATGGCATGGAATATGCCATTGATACTCATGTGAAGAATCCGGGTTTTAACGATGATATAGAAGAAAGGATTTTAGAACTTAATAATTTAATCGATGCAGAATATGAAACTCCTGATTTCAAATGGGATTGGGGTTTCAAAATTGATCTGGGATATAACACCACTTGTGATGGATGGGATTTTGGAGTTGTGTGGACTTGGTATCGTGGTAAAGCCAATGATCATATTGAAGCAGCAATCGATGATAATCACACGCTCATTCCTCTTTGGTCAGCATTTTCTACTATCATGGGTTCTGTACTTTATGCCACAAACATTGAAACACATTGGAAGTTGCAACTCAATCTCATTGATATCGAACTAGGACGTGAGTACTGGACAAGCAAATATCTCTCTTTCCGTCCCTTTGTAGGTCTTCGCATTGCTTTTATCGACCAAAACTTTGAAATCCAGCATAGGGGGGGGAGTTGGTCTGAATTTCAAACCATTCCTGCTTTCAACGATGAAGTGGATCTTGATAACAACTTTAAAGGAGTAGGAGTTCGCGCCGGATTTGATACTGTTTGGAACTTCGGGTGTGGATGGGGACTCTACGGAAATCTTGCTGCTGCGATTGTCTATGGAAGGTTCTCTTTAGATCATGATGAACACAATCGTAAAGCTTCTTCTCCACACGATAAAATCAAAATACTTGAAGCGGAAGAATCCTTCCATGCTTCACGTGCTATGCTCGACTTAGCTCTTGGTATCCAATGGGCCTCACTCTTTTGTGATTGTCAATATGGATTTACTGTTCAACTGGGCTGGGAGCAACACCTCTTCTTCCATCAAAACCAATTGTGGAGAATCAACCGTATTGGAGATACTTTCAATAATGGTCTTCCCAACAATACTGGAGAGAATGTATTTTTCCAGCGTCGTGGTACACTCGACACACAAGGTTGGACACTCAAGGTGCAATTCGAGTTCTAACCTAATTCTTAGAGGGTGTTTATAAATTGCTTTGAAACGGGGATTTTAGGATTTTTTGCCTCAGTTTTTGGCGGAAAATGGAGCTGAATGGATTCATTCAGCGAATTTGAGCCAAAAAATTGAGGTGAAAAAGGCAAAATCTTCCGTCCAAATGAATTTGTAAACACCCTCTTAAACGTTATTCTCAATTGGTTCCGGCAAACGTCAGATCCTTTTTTCTTTGCAAAAAAATAAATTTTTAATTTATAGCAAGAACTAGAGAGACATTTACTTGGAGATATCCTCATGCAGAAATCCTTACTTGCTTTATCCATCTTTAGCATAGCCAACATAGCCGCTGCTGCCAGAGGCTCTGACAATTGTGCTCCTGAACCTCCAGCTACTTGTTATCCTGAAGACTGCAATCATTGCTATTGTCTAGGACCTGAAAACTACGGCGTCAACGCCCCTGTTTGCCCCTTGACTTGTAATGGCGATTTCACCATCACAGCTGCAGGTTTTTACTGGAACACCCACCAAGATGGGATGGAATATGCCATTGACAACCGCGTCAAGAATCCCAATGTTGCTAATATTCTCATTGAAAACGGTAATTTCAATGATAATATTCTCGCTCTAAATAATCTCATCGATTCCGAATATAAAACTCCCGATTTCGATTGGGACTTTGGCTTTAAATTTGGTCTTGGGTATTGCACGACCTGTGATAGCTGGGATATTAGCGTTCTCTGGACATGGTATCGTGGAAAAGCGAATGACCACATCGAAGCAGAGATTGATGACAATCAAACTTTGCTTCCTCTCTGGTCAGCTTTTGCTCCCGCACAAGGTTCTATTCTGTATGCCACAGATATCGAAACCCATTGGAAACTCGAGCTCAATCTCGTCGACATTGAACTGGGACGCAATTTCTGGACCAGTAAATATCTTGCTATCCGCCCATTCGTAGGAATTCGGATTGCTTCCATCAAGCAAGCCTTCGAAATCCAACACAAGGGGGGTAGTTGGTCTGCAAGAAAAATTAAACAGCCTGGCCAAGATGCCTACAACAACGAAGTAGATATGGACAACGACTATAAAGGTGTAGGGGTCCGTGCAGGATTGGATTCCACATGGAATTTTGGATGTGGATGGGCACTCTATGGAAATTTCGCTACTTCGATCGTCTACGGAAAATTCGATGTCGATTATGATGAAGAAAACCGTAGAGCATCCAATCCACATGACAAGACTAAAATAGCAGAATGTACAGATTCATTCCGTGCTTCTCGCGCAATGCTTGATCTTGCATTTGGAGTCCAGTGGTCCAGTATGTTCTGTGATTGTCAATATGGTTTTATGGTTGCACTTGGTTGGGAACACCACCTCTTCTTTGATCAAAACCAATTGTGGAGAATTGTACGAATTGGGGATGCTTCAATTGCACCAGATGTAACACCAGAGCCCCCTCTTCCTGACATACTCCCAAACAATCAAGGAGAAAACGTCTACCACCAACGTCGTGGGGACCTCGATACACAAGGTTGGACACTTAAAGTGCAGTTTGCTTTCTAAGCTAAGAGCTTGTTTCTCAGAGGCTTAAAAAACTTACCTTGAAATACGACCATGGCGGAGTTTTACCAGGAATAAATGAACTCGAGTTCGTATTGTTTAAAGCGACGAAATGGACCAATGTCGCTATCGAGTGTGATTGACTGGATGTAGCTATGTTGCATATCGAGCTTATCGGTGAGAAGCAAATCTAAACGAATTCCAAAGCCTCGATAGTTGGTTTGCCCAGCAGCTGTCTTGGGAGTGGATGGACCATCCCCGTCTAGAGGAACAACTCTTCTCGTATAAAATCCAGATTTATCAGCATTGCCAAATCCATTGCCCGCTATATCAAAATCAGGAACGGCTTGGGCTGTTACCACTTGATAATTGATGTCAAAAGCCCAATCCCACTGTTTGAGAAGTTGTCCAAGAGAAAAACCCAAATAGGTCGCCCAATTGGCGCGTTGGTTGTCAGATAGATCGATTTTTTTCGCAGCAAAATTCCAGAGAAAGGCTGAATATATAATGCCAATTTTTTTGATTTTCTCAATTCGAAAACGATAGCCAGGTGTGATTTGCGCATTTAAGAAGCGGAAACGTCGATTGATTTCTTTCGTGTTATAATCTTTCGTATCCCAATCGATGGCAGAGAGTTTTGCATAAAAACCGGTTCCAGCAATATTGAGAAGGCCAATTTCTCCAATATACCCAAAGTGGTTTTTGCGATCATTGATCACAAAAGGACCCACATGGATGTAAAAATCTCCCACCTTTTCAAATGCTTGATCGTACCGAAAGAGAATTCCATCAAAAAAAGAGCCATATTGCACTCTTGAATCAAAAATGGTCGACATAGAGCGACGTCCTATCTCGATATCAAAGGTAAAACTGTCTCCTTCAAGAGTGCGCACCCCAAAATAGGCCCGCTCTAACGCAATTTTGTTGAGTGTGCCACTGAACACACCTGCATCATTATCAAATTCCAGCTTGACCGCGGTCCATGTCTTTTCGGTACGGTAATCGAGCATTAGGTTGAATTCAATATCGAAGCCTTGTTTGGGGAGTTGACGAAGACCAGAGCCTCGCAAGCTACTGCCATTTTTTGTTTCACGAGTCGCTTGGAATTCTGTCCGAACCTCACCACTTAGAGAGAGATCTCCCCCCACTTCTTTAAGAGAGATTTGCCGTTTGGTGTCGACCCATTCCTTGAGAGCACGGATGTCGACCTCGTCTAGATCTCGCCCTACCTCAACTGTATTTGCAAAAGAAACAGCGCTCAATCCTAAAAGTGAAGTAAATGTAAGTGCTCGACAAAAAAATTTCATTCGAATGTTTCACTTGACGTCAAACTAAAGAGTCTACTCCTCATCCCAAATAAATAGCAATGTGGGGCTTTTTCCAGGACCGTTATTAAAGGATTCTTCAATAACGGGGCAAATCCCCCCTCGCTATTAAAGCATCCTTTAATAACAGGCCTCGCTATTGAATATATCTTCAATAGCTAAGCAGTGTATTCATAAGGCCTGAGGTAAATTCCCCAAGGTTCTTTGACGGTCCCATTGAGAAAATGCTCCCATTCCCGCATGGGGGTTCCAGTGAGACCAATTTTATCGGTTCGCCAAAACTCGAGTTCCCCTGTCCCTGGATTTACAAGGAATGAAAAATAGAATTTAGACCAGTTGGTGTCGGCAATGAGTAAAGGGCGGGGTGGAGCGAGTTTTTTCTTTTCCATGAGGCGCGCTACTTCTAAATGAAGGTCTTTGGAGGAAGAAGTGTAATGAGAAAGAATGAGATCATGCAGCTCGCGACGAAAGATGGGTTTGAAAGGAGCAATTTCTTTGAGGCCAAGATCGCGGAAAAGAGCCTCGGCTTGTGGAGGAGTAATGAGGGGAAGGCTTTCATAGAGAAAGGCATCGATTTTTGGATGGGAGGGTAATTTGGAGTAAAAGTCAGCGACAGAAAGGGTTCCATAATGGTTGATGGAAAGATTGAGTTTTTGCAGAAGGAGCTGTTGTTCATGGGGCTCAAGTCGAATCGCCTCATAAAAGTTTGTGCATGGCTGAATGATTTGATCACGCACCCAGGTATAGGTAAAGCCACGATCTTCCCATCCTTTTCGAAAGAATTCTTGCCCAGGTAAAAGGGAAAAAGCATGGGTGGGCGATGTCATGAGCATCCGCTTTTGGGGATCTTTTTGATAAAGATCGGTGATATTAGGCGGAAGAATTTTAATGGTGTCGAGAAGAAAAATGAGCAAATCTTGCGGACTGTCCACCCACCTCGCTTCTTCAGAAAGGGATCCTTCCCGGCGGAAATAGGTTTTTAGGAGGGTGGGCATTGTCCCGCCTGATGTGTAGGCCCAAGGCTTTTTTTCCATTTGTTCAAGAGGAACTTTTTGCAGGGGGACCCGATGGGCTTTGGCCATCCGATGGAAGGCGGAGAGGAGAAACTCTTCCGTTCCGATATGATGGATAATCGCAGTGATCAGCTTTGAAATTTCATCTTTTCCCTCTTCCCATTCACAGTCTTCTCGGACTGGATGCTCAATGGCAAGAAAAAAATCCTTGAGGGCTTGGAGATACTCAGCAGAATTGTAAATGAAGGTCCAACTCCCTACATGGGTTCTCCCATGCTTATAGAGAAGACGAAATCCGGCAGGCGCATCATCGTAAGGAGTCGGTTGGACTTCTTCATACATCCCAGCATCATAGACTTCCTGAAAATGCTCTTGGAATTTCTCGACAATTTGTTCAATGAGAAAGGAGAACAAATGGGCAATGTTTTGGGCTTTTTCATTCCATCTATTTCTGATTTCTTCACAGGATTGGAAGTGATAGGCCCTTGCTTGAAGCTCCGAACGAAGACGCCTCCCTTCCGCCTCGGTCGCTGCATTGCGCAGGAGAACCTCTGTGGCGCGTACTTGATCATAAGCGATTTCATACTCGATTTGTTGCTTCTGCAACTCTTCATTAGCCTCATTGAGTTGTTTTTCGAGTTGAGTATAAATGAGCTCGCCGACTCCTTCTTTTTCATCAGGATGTAGTCCCAGACTGACATAAAGGTTCCATTTGGAAAATTCTGTTTTTACATCGACAAAGGAAGCAAGTGTATACTCCCACGTTTTCAAGAGGGTATGTTCGGACTGAAAATCTTCAGGACCCGAAGAAGGACTCATCGGAACGGAATATTCGACTCCACCGAAAGTACGGGTGAGCTTTCCTGTTGCAAGGAGGTCTCGCAAGTCTTTCAAAAACTGAATCGGTTGCTCTTCGTGAATCAAAATGGCGGGGGCTGTAGCAAAACATGACCCTACCCGTTGACGCAAAGGGCAAAGGAGAGCAGAGAGGACGGCCCAGATGAGGTGGCGGCGAGTCAATTTTTCTTTAGCGTCTAAGAGAGTGGCGATCATCTCTTCGATTTTTGGATCGAAAACAGGAAAGGTAAAACTCTGCAGGAGCATAGAAAGTTCTGGATCGGTTTGAAGAGAAGTGAGGACACGCTGAAAATGCTCAGTGATATCTCCATCGCTATACCCCTGAGGAATGAAGATATACTCGAGTTTCACTCGATCTAGATTCTGGAGATCCCCCTCTTCATCGAGAAGAAGGTTTGCTAGTGCAATGGCCCGCACTTTAGCATGCAAAGTAAAAAGGTCCATATCATCACTATAGCAATGTTGAAGATTACCCTCTATTGGAGTAGAATAAATGAATGATGTGAGGAATTTTTTATGCTTATTGAATGTCAAGACCAAAAAGTTGAACTCCCCGAGGGGGCTACTGCCAAAGATTTGGCTGAAAAACTGAATCAGCGAGGTCCAGAAGAGGCCCTTGCTGCAGACATCAATGGGGTCACAAAAGATTTAAATACTCCTCTTGAAGATGGCGATAAGGTCATTTTGTGGAATTTTGAAGATCCTCAAGGGAAAGAAGTTTTTTGGCATACATCGGCGCACGTCTTGGCTCAAGCGGTTTTGCGTGTGTGGCCGGGTGCTACTCCAACCATTGGTCCTCCGATTGAAAATGGCTTTTACTACGACTTTGCAAATCTTGAAATTTCTGAAACCGACTTTGCAAAAATCGAAGAAGAAGTGGCAAAAATCCTAAAAGAAAACCACAAACCGGTCCGCTATGAATTCAAAGACAAAAAAGAGGCTTTAGATCGTTTCAAAAATAATCCCTACAAGAAAGAGCTGATCAACGAATTTGAGGGGCTCATCAGCGGATATACGCAAGGGGAATTTTTTGATCTCTGCCGCGGTCCCCATTTGCCCAGTCTTGGAAAAATCAAAGCTTTCAAGGTCATGAAAACTTCGGGAGCTTATTGGCGGGGCGATAGCGACCGGGAAATGCTCACCAGGATTTATGGGATTTCTTTTCCCGATCGAAAAATGCTCAAAAGCTATCTGCATATGCTGGAAGAGGCCAAAAAGCGGGATCACAAAATTCTAGGACCCAAACTCGATCTCTTTTCTTTCAAGGAAGAGGGGCCCGGAATGCCCTTCATTCATCCCCATGGAATGATTGTTTGGAATCGGCTGACGAATTTCCTTCGAGATTTGCAAAAAGAGGCTGGCTATGTAGAAATCAAAACTCCATTACTGCTCAATCAAAACTTATGGGAGCGCTCTGGACATTGGGAGTTTTACCGAGAAAACATGTACTATTTTGAAATCGAGAAAAAACATTATGCCATCAAACCGATGAACTGTCCTGGCTGTATGCTTTTTTACAAATCGAATTCTCATAGCTATCGAGAACTTCCTATGCGTGTCAGTGAATTGGGCCATGTCCATCGCCACGAACCTTCCGGATCTCTGAATGGTCTTTTTCGAGTTCGAAGCTTCCATCAGGATGACTCCCACATCTTCATGCGCCCTGAAGACATCAAAAATGAAATTTTCGGTGTGTTGGAACTCATCGAAAAAATCTATGGAACCTTTGGCATTGAATGGATGCTAGAGCTTTCCACTCGTCCCGAAGAAAGTATTGGCACCGATGAGGATTGGGATGTTGCCACAAGGGGACTCAAAGACGCCCTCGATCAATATGGCAAACCTTATAAAATCAATGAAGGCGATGGCGCGTTTTATGGTCCTAAAATTGATCTGCATATCCGCGATGCCCTGGGACGCAATTGGCAATGTGGTACGATTCAGCTTGATATGTCACTTCCCCAAAAATTCAATCTCGAATACATGGACAGCGATGGAATCCAAAAGCAACCCACAATGATCCACCGGGCCATTTTTGGTTCTGTCGAGCGTTTTTTTGGGATTTTGGTGGAACACTTTGCTGGACGATTTCCTCTTTGGCTCAGTCCAAGACAAGCAAAACTCATTCCAGTTGCCGAAAGACACAATGTCTATGCACATGAAATCTCCAAGACAATTCAGGATGCCGGTTTTGCCTGTGCTGTGGACGATAGCAATGAATCGGTGAGTCGCAAGATTCGCGATGCGCAACTTTCACAAGTGAACTACATGTTGACCGTAGGAGATCGAGAACTAGAAAATCAAACAGTCACCTTGCGCCGTCGCGACAACATTGTGATTGGAGAGATGGATCTTAATTCGTTTTTGAGTACACTCAAAAAAGAATCTGAAGACCGAGCATTAAATTCATACTTTGAAAAAAATGAAAAAGATAGCAGTTAGCAGTTTTAAAGGAGGAACGGCAAAGACCTCTACGGCGCTCAACATCGCCGCCGCTTTTGCAAAATTTCACAAGAAAAAAGTCTTGATCATCGACTTTGATGCGCAGGCGAACTTGACAACGGGTCTCGGATATGATCCCGATGCCCAGGATAGTCTTGCCAGTGTCTTGCAAGGTCATAAGAAAATCGAAGAGATCATTCTCAATACCGACGTAAAAAACCTCGACCTCATCCCTGCTGATACTTGGCTTGAACGGGTGGAAGTCACCGGCAATCTCGCTGGGGATCGTTACTCTCATGAAAGGCTGCGCGAAATCCTCGATCCCCTAAAATATGATACTATCATTATCGATACCCCCCCATCTCTATCCTGGCTTACCGAATCAGCATTGATCGCTTCAGACTATTCCCTCGTGTGTGCCACTCCAGAATTTTATAGCGTGAAAGGTCTGCAACGCCTCGGAGAGTTTATGGAAAAACTCTCTCATCGCCACCCCCTCGAGGTGATTGGCGTCGCCCTTTCTTTTTGGAATCCTCGCGGAAAAAGCAACAAGGCTTTTCAGCATCTCATCAACCAAACTTTCCCTGACAAATTGCTGCAATCAAAAGTGCGGCGCGACGTCCAAGTCACCGAAGCAAGTATTCACGGCAAACCGATTTTCGAAGTAGCGCCCAAAAGCCGCGCTGCCGAAGACTACAAATCTCTCTCCAAAGAACTTCTTAAAAGAATGTAAAGCGGATTTACATTGAAACATCGTCCTTAAAGGCAGGTTGGCAAATGGCCAGTTTTTTCTTTATAGAAAATAATCTGTCTTTAGATATAAAGAGCATAGGTCAACCCTTTTTAGGAATATTCGCTATGATGAAATTTCGTCCCCTCTTTTTTTTCTCCCTTTTTGTTTTGGGAGGGTTACAACTTTTTGCTCACGAAGCAAAAGCAACGAGCGCTTCACTCAATGAAGCTATCGAAGCTGCCCTTACTGGCAAAGATGGTGACTTCATAGTTAGCATTACAGAGGACATTTTTCTGACAGAAAAGTTGCGCCTACTTCCTTCTGCTTTTCCAGGACAAACCATCACCATTAATGGCAATCATCACACCCTCAATGGAAATGGAACCATGCCTGGATTTTTTTTCGGGGGAATAAATGGTGTTGGGGTCCCTGTAACCATCACTGGCGTGATCTTTGATGGGGATACCGCTACGGGAGAAAATGGGGTCAATGGCGGTGGTGGCGGATTAGGCGCTGGAGGCGCTCTTTTTATTGGCAATAATGACGTTGTCACTTGCGAAGATTGTCAATTCCTCAACTGTTCTGCGAAAGGAGGAAGTGGAAGTTCAGGAGCTAGTGGTGGAACAGGGGGTGATGGTGGTGATGGTGGTGATGGAGGAACTGTCCAATTTTCTCCTTCTGGCTCTAGTGGTAGAAGTGGGAATGATGGGAATGATGGGAATAATGGCGGTAAAGGTGGAGACTTAAACAACTCAAGCGACGGCAGTGGTGGCAGTGGTGGCAGTGGTGGTAGTGGCGGAAGCGGTGGTGGTGGCGGCCCTGGCAGCACCGTTGCTGGTGAAAACGGAGAGAATGGTACCGATGGTGGTGGAATCGTTGGCAATAATGGTCTAAATGGTTCTTTTGGCGGCGGCGGTGGCAGTGGTGGTGGCGGTAGTGGTGGTCGTGGTGGTGGTGGTGGTGGCGGAGGTCGTGCTGCCGCTGGCGGCGCCGATGCCACAAATGGAGGAGATGGCGCTAAGAGTACAGGCGGAACCGGTG
>QIGB01000044.1 GCA_003228815.1 Chlamydiota bacterium
TATTCCTGCAATATCTACAAAGGAAAATCATCGGGAGATGAATCGATTTTTCCCTCGAGGATTGTCAGGTTATTTCTTTACGGGCCCTTAGTATGTGCAATTTTTGATTCGAACAACAGAGAGAAACATCTCGAAGAAGCAAAACTCGGTGGAAGAAATATTGCTCGAGGATTCGTTGAGATGATCCCTGTCATCGGGAACATCACAATGTATGTGGTTGATCTGAAAAGGATGAATCATTTCGAAAAGCAGGTCAGAGAAATTCAGGAGAAAAATCCAGAAGATTATAAAAATCAGACAACTCTATTCATTTATGGAAAGGAAATTGCGAAACGACCAACTTCTGAAGTATACGAAAAATTGGCAATAATCCAAACAATCAGAAAACCTAACGAGATGGACGTAGTGAACATCATCCAAAATAAGGTTTAGCCTTCGTTGTGGAGGTGAGGATGCTCGGCGATGAACTCTTGGAAGACAGAGGTGCTGCGCAGGCCATCGAGCCAATCATCCGATAGTAATTCTTCCATTGGAGGAAGGGCTCCAAAATAATCGGCCTTTTGGAGGAAATACATCGATTTTTCGTGTTGGCCGAGTAGGGAATAGAGACAGCTGAGATGATAGTAACCATGTATGTTCCCCAGCTTGGCTGCGTGAGTGAGCTTTTGCTCGGCATCATACATCAATTGTTCGACATCGGTTAGGACGGGGCTGTGCTGGGCAATGTGAATGAGGGCGATGCCCCAATCGAGAATCATGTTGTCGTTGTCTTCTTCATGTTTGAGTGCGAGTCGCAGGTGATGGATCGCACGGTAGAAGAAATCAATTTCACCGAGGAGTTCTCCTAGGTGAGAAAAGGCCCCAGCGAGGTGGTGATGCAGGTGTGGAAAATCGGGATCGACCATCAAAACATGAGAAAAAATTTCAATCGCACGGGTATAATATTTGTCATCATCGTGAAAGTCTCCCATCATATCCAGTGTGGCGGCATAGCAAAAAAGCCACTTTGGATGGAGATATGCAGCATTTTTTTGCATGGATAGGGCCATTTCAAAGTGCCAAAGGGCTTGCTGGAGCCATTTTTCATCCCGGGTGATCTCTCCGAGTTTTGAAAGAGCTACCCCATAATCGAAATATTGTGTGCTAGTTGTAGAAATTGAGAGGGCCTTTTCATAGAACTTGAGAGATTGGATCAGAGTCTCCTGATTTTCTTCTAAAGCACCTACCGTTTCATAGGCATTTGCCATGGCATGCCAGAGAGGGGCATGAGAGCGGTCTATAGACAATCCTGTTTGAAACTTTTCGATGGATAGGTAGTAGTAGTCGTAGTCATTGAAATATTGCCCGAACGAACAAAAACACATTCCTAGCGAGTACCAGATCTCAGGGTCGTTTTCATCGAGGTCGAGTGCATCGGCAATTTTATTTTCTGCTTCATAAATGAGATCGAGTCTTTCTGTCATTTGTCCAAGAAGAGCGAGAGCTTCGGCCCAGGTGGCGAGAATCAGGGCATTCTCACAATCATATGCATAGGCGTGATGGCATTTTTCGAGGCATTGGCGCACCCGTTTGATGTCTTCACTTCTTCTTGCGCTGCTCAAGAGGAATTTTGCCCATTCAAGCCAATGTTCACTTTCTTGTGGGCAGAGCTTTGAAGCTGTTCCAAAACACTCGCTTGCTTGAGAAAAATGATCTTCATCATGGGTCTCTTCATAGAGCATTTGAAGAGCCTCTGCCAGGCTTCTCCAACTTTCAAAACAGCTCTTGTCTTGTGATACGGCGTGTTTGAAGCAGTTGACGGCTTTTACGATGAGGCGGATGTCTTTGATTTTTGTGGATAGAAGGAGGGCTGAAGCTCCGTAATCGATCCAGAATTCTGAAGGGAAACTCTCGCCTTCTTCAAGAGCTCTTTCAAAAGCATTGAGGGATTTTTGCAAATCAACAGCTTCTTCCGATTGTACTCCAATGTGGTACCAGATGGCTCCATAATCCCAATAGAGTTCTGCTGATTCGATTCCTAGACCTAGAATTTTTTCATACTTTTCTTTTGCAGAAAAGAAAAAGTGGCTCTCCTCTTGATTTTCCCCTTGATGGGTGAGGAGATTGCCCCATGCCTGAAGAACATCGGTTGCAGTCGGATCGAGAAGATGTGCTCTTTTGAATTTTTTGTTTGCTATAGATAGAGCTTTTTCATGTCCCTCTTCGTTTCCATATTCGAAGAGTGCCAGTCCTTGTCGATAGTAGAGATCGGGGCGGGAGTCTTGCAGGAGATGACTCGCTTCATCGAAAGCTTTTATAGCCTCTAAATCGTCTCCATGAAGCAGATAGTATTCACCAAGGGAGACGAGGTCTTCTGGTTTTGTTTTCTCTACAGAATCGGGCTGTAAAATAGCTGTCGAGGGTGCTTCGGTTTTCATATTTTTTCTTGGACTTAAAGGATGTGAGTATAAAAAAGGAGGGTTTTTTCGACAATCTATATGGCTTTCTTGAAGGTTATAGAATTGTTTTTTTGGATTTATTAATAATTGATTGTGAATGGTTTGGGCTCATTTCCGAAATGAATAAAAAATTTTCTTAAAGATTGAATTCCTCTAGGAAAAAAAAGAGTTGCCCGGTATCTTTTCTGATTATGTTTGTTTTACGTAGAACTATTTTTTTAAGAGAGACGGATGCAACGGGTGTTCTCTATTTTTCTGAGCAGCTGAAATTGGGTTTAGAAGCGCTTGAGGCCTTTTTTCTTACAAAAAAATTCACTTTGCAGCAGATGATCGAAAAAGGGGATTTTTTGCTCCCTATCGTGCATGCTGAGGCCGATTATCGTCTTCCACTATTTGTTGGAGATGAAGTGGAAATTCATCTCTTTCTTGAAGAGGTAGGGACTTCTTCTTTTACCCTTCAAACCCGTATTTTGAAAAATGGGGAAGAGGCCGGGACAACGAAAATTGTTCATGTCATTGTGGGAAGAGAATCAGGAAAACCGATCCCCATTCCTGAGCTAATTTTGAGTAAGCTTCGTGGGCTTTCGAGTAACGTCGCTTTGAGTAAGCCTCGTGAGCTTTGATTCCAATGGTAGGGTTTGGACATGGATCTTTTCTGGAATTTTGTAGGTGGGAAAAATCTCTTTTAACTTTTCCTTGATTGCTTCTGCTTTTAGGGGGATTTTGGAATAGATTTCTGCTTTGGGTCTCATCCCAAATTCAGGATCTGGATCGGGGGTTATGCGCGCTTCAATGATGGAATCGAATTGGAGAAGGGCTTTTTCAATTTCTTCGGGCTGAATGTTTTCTCCTCCTGAAATGAATTGTCGATCTTTTCTTCCAACAATTTCGATTTCTCCATCTGCATGGATTGTTCCTAAATCGCCCGTTGCAAACCAATCTTCTTTTTTTCGGATTTCGCCTTCCCAGTAATGGGAAAAGAGGCTCATCCCGCGCAGAAGGATTTCTCCATCATCTGCCAAAGTAAATTCGATGTGAGGAAGAATTCGGGTATTATTAACCCGAGCCCCAAACAGGTGACAATCTGCTACCTGCGACTTTGCCATATCAATTCTCGCTCGGGAGCCAATAGTGTTACTATTGCCCCCGCTCACTCGAATCGCTTCGCTTTGATCTGGCCGCGTCTCGTTGACGCATCTTGTCATCTGTTTGAGGCTCGGGTTAATATTTAGCAAGGCCATCGATGCCGTTTCGGTCATCCCATAGGACAAATAGAGGGGAAGATTTTTCCTCAGCGCTTCTTTGTAGAGGTTCTCGCTAAGAGGGGCTCCTCCCATAAGAAGGCATTTGATGTTTGGGAGGTGGTAATTGTTTTTGAGCATGCGAACAAGTTGAGTGGGAACGAGGGATATATGGGTGGCTTGTTTTTCATTTTCTGGAAATGTGAGTTGTGCTCCGGCTAAAAAAGTTCGCAGGAAAGTGGCGATCCCTGACACATGGAAAAGGGGGAGATTGAGACTATAGATCGTGTCGTGAGTGATGTTGAGGGCTTTGCAAACGTTTTGCGCACTTAGCAGGTGGCTATGTAAAGGATGACATACAATCTTGTTTGCTGAAGAGGTTTCAATAAGGGTGGCCAAACAGTGAGGATTGATCTCTTCGATTTCGAGAGATTGGATCAGGGAAAGTTTTTTCGAATCTATCCATCGACTTTTTGTTTTTTCGATTCGCGTGTTTATGGCCCGAGTTGGAAGGCGTGGATTTACGGGATAAACCGCTTTTCCGAGTCGCCAAGCTGCAAAAAAAAGGGCGATATCTATCGGTTTTTTTTTTGGGGCAAAACAGATAGTCGGCTGGGGGATTTGTGCGATTTCATAGCATACTTTCTGAATCAGCTTGTCAAACTGCAAATAGGTAAGCGTTGGAAAAGCAAATGCATTAGGGCAATGTTTTTTCCAATAAGCAATCGGACAGAGATTCTTCATTTGAGTGTTCAAAATAACGCAGTGTATCTAAGCCGTGTTTTGTTTGCATGAGTCCATATCGATGAACTAATCGGCAGATCTGGCTAATTCCGATTGGGCTTTCAAAACTGCTTGAAAGGACAACTTCTGGCCCGAGGTTGAGATAGGGGGCTACTGGATAGGTCATCGTTGGTTTGAGGATAAGGGCTTTCAGATTTTGGGATTGGATATAAGGGGTAAGGTCTTGGAGATGGCGCAAGGTCTCATCAAGAGCATAAGGGTAGGGAAAGTTGAGGAGATCTTCCACTTTCGTTGTTGGTTCTTCGATGTATTCGAAAAAATCTTTCGGATAGTGGCCGCAGAATTCTATTGTCTCTTGCAAGTGCCATTTTCGGTTGAGATCTAGTCTCAAGCGAAATTGCTCTCCAAGTTTTTGTACAATTTGATGGGCAATGGCGGTTGTAAAATGTCCCATTTTGATTTTTGCATGTTGAAAACCTTCTTCTCCAATCTCTTTGGCCTTTTCAAAGATCTCATCAGGGGATCCGAAGAGGAGTGCATATCTTGGACAGGGAGGAGTGGTTTCTTGTGGAGAAAGGAGATCCAAAAGGGCTGTTTCTACACCAAAGTAAACGGAAGGGTAGAGTCCAAGATTGGACAGGTGATGGAGAGCACCCTTTGTCCACCAGGTCGTAAGGAGTCGTCTTTGGAGTGTTTTTAGCTGCTGGAGTGCATCATCAAGGGTTTCTTCGCTGAATCCTGGGAGAGGAGAAATTTCTGTTGTTGTCGTTTTTCCTTCTTGATTGGTGAGATGGAGAAGAATTCCTTTTCGGAAGCAGCGGCTATCAATCAATATTGTTTCTAATGAGAAGTCTTTGATGATCATAAAATGAGGCTAAAGCAATAAAAAATGGTGTAAAGGGTTAATATTTTTCCGGATTTCCCAAAAAGGGGATTATACTCACGTGGATTTGTGTTTTGGAAAATGGCTTTTATGAGAAGAAATCCGGGAATGATCGTGAGTATGCTGAGGAAGACAAGAGGGTTTCGCCCAAAAGTGAGAAGGGGGGTGAGACAAGCCAAAACAATTGCGAAACAATATTCCCATTTGCCGAAGGAGCTTCCAAAGCGGACGACAAGGGTTTTTTTCTTCGCCTGCTTATCTTCGGCGATATCTCGCAGATTATTGATGATGAGAATGCTGCAGGAAAAAAGACCTGGGGCCATTCCCGCTGCAAAAGCAACTTTCGAGATCGTATGTGTTTGTAAATAGTAGGTCATGCCACTTGCAATGGGGCCAAAAAAGAGAAAAATAAAAAATTCTGCGATTCCGAGATAAGCTAAAGGAAAAGGGCCTGCAGTATATCCGAATGCCAGAAGGAGTGCCAAAGGCAACAAGCATCCAATCAGAAGACCTCCATGGATGGCGAGGATCGATCCAAAAATGGTCGTTAGGGCCATCATGAAAATGGTCATCTTTTTTACAGCAGCCACACTCATCAATCCACTTGATGTGACGCGAATGGGTCCTTTGCGATTGGAGGTGTCGGCCCCTTTTAGGAAATCGAATAGATCATTGACAAAGTTGGTCGAAATCTGAATACCCATACCGGTCAATAAAGTGAGGAAAAAAATCCAAAAGTTGAAAGATTTCTCAGAGACTGCCAGTGCTGTTCCTATGCAGATTGGACTAATGGATGCAATGAGCGTTTTTGGGCGACACGCAATGAGAAATGTTTTCATGGCCTTTTTGGAAATTTAGAAAAGTTTGGTTTTTGTTTTTTTAAAAAAGATCGATGGCCCTCTTTTGCTTCTTCTGTCATGTAATACAAAAGTGTGGTATTGCCCGCGAGCTCCTGTAGACCGGCTTGCCCATCGCAATCGGCATTAAAAGCGGATTTTAAGCAGCGCAAAGCAAGGGGAGAATGCTCGAGCATTTGATTGCACCATTCAATGGTCGTTTCTTCGAGTTCTTCGAGAGGAACAACGCAATTGACAAGCCCCATTTCAAGGGCTTCTTCTGCGGTGTATTTTCCACACATGTACCACATTTCGCGTGCTTTTTTTTGTCCGACAATCCGAGCTAAATAGCTGGTGCCAAAGCCACCATCGAAGGAACCGACTTGCGGTCCTACCTGGCCAAAAATTGCATTGTCTGCGCAGATGGTGAGGTCACACACCACATGAAGGACATGTCCTCCTCCGATGGCATATCCAGCAACCATTGCTATAACGGGCTTTGGACAGGTTCGGATTTGTCTTTGGAAATCGAGCACATTGAGACGATCTATTCCCAAATCATCGGTGTATCCCGCATCTCCGCGGATCCGTTGATCTCCACCAGAACAAAACGCGTCTTTTCCTTCTCCGGTCAAGATAATGATGCCGATTTTGTCGTCCATGCGGGCATCTTCAAGGGCTGAAGACATTTCTTCAACAGTTAGGGGTCGGAAAGCATTGCGAATTTCGGGCCGGTTGATGGTGATTTTGGCAATCCCTTCCATCTTATGGTATTTGATGTCTTGGAACTTCTTGACTTCATGCCATTTCATTTGGGGCGCTTCTTTAGTGGTTTCTGTAGTACTCATTGATCTCCTTTTCGATCACTTTTGCACAAGCTTTTGGATTTTCTAAATGAATAGCGTGTCCTGCATTTTTTATTTCATAAGTTGTATGTAAACGATTAAGTCTACGATATGCTGTTGCATATTTCAAGTCTTCTTCACCACAAATGAAAATTGTCCCAGGATATACCTGAGAAGGTTTTTTTTTGGCGATGCTATATTGCAGCAAAAATTGGGCTAAAAAAGTGGGGTTTTGTTGTTTTCGCCTTTCTAAAAGTGTGGAAAAGTAGGTGCTATTTTTCAGAGATTGGAAAAGTTTTTGGTCGTACCATTTTTCCAAAAAAGAGTCGAAGGGCGCGCAAGTGAGCATTTCAATCCATTGCTGATCTATTTTCCAGCGCTCCTTTCTTTCCTCCTCGCTTTTTAGTCCAGTGTGAGCAGAGATGAGAATGAGTTTTCCAAAGTCTTTCGGAAAGCGCTCTCTCAACTCGAGTGCCACCCGTCCTCCTGCTGAATAGCCGATGACAAAATCGGCAGAAGGGATTTGCCCTTTGACGGCAAGGGCAATATCTTCCGCGATTGGAGACTCGCCGTGTCCCGGTAGATCAATGGCACATGACGGAAATGGTAACTGGGCGCGAAGAAAGTCCCAATCTTCTTTTTGCCCTAAGAAACCGTGGAGAAAGAGGAGCATAATGTTTCTCATAAATAATAAATCCCTAATTCTCAAAGGCTTAACAGTGAAAACGGTTTTTTTTTGAGACATCTTTTATTGAATTCTGTCGTAAAACGTGTCATAAAAATGTCGCAAAAAATTATTCCAAGGGATTGATTTTGTAGGAAGCTGCTTTTTTGATTCCTTTCTGAGTGATGAGTCCTTTATCAATTAGATCGGAAAGATCTCTTTGTAAAGTTCGTCTATTTACCCCTGGACAAAGAGCTTCGTATTCTTGAATAGTAAAATCTGCTTCTCTTTCAAGTAGATTTTCTAATGCTTTTTTTTGTCTATTCGAAAGTTTATACTTAAGCACTAAAACATCTAATTTCATAACACGAGATCCTTTCAGTTGGATTTCATGCATCTGTGTTTCGAGTGCTACAGTGAAATATTCAAGCCAATTCGTCAAATCTAGATCTTTTTTTCTAACAGATTGCAGGGCGTGATAGTAGTCTTGTCGATTTCGATCATAATATTCACTGATAGTGAAAAGTTTTTTGAAATCATACCCTGAACGATAAAGAGATAAAGTTGAAAGCAACCTAGCAGTTCTACCATTTCCATCAACAAATGGATGAATATGAACAAGTTGAAATTGCGCAATACCTGCCACAAGGACGGGCGGTATTTTTTGCTCATTCTGTAGCCAATTTACAAGGTCTATCATATATGCAGGAACTTCATAAGGTGTAGGTGGTGTATAAATAATCTCTTTCGTTTTTGAATTTGCCACATAATTTTGAATGGTTCTATATTGCCCTGGTTGAGCAGTGTTTCCTCGCACATCCTGGACTAAACGTCTATGAATTTCTCTGATGAGTCCTTCTGTGATAGGTCCTTGAGAAGAAACATATTCGGCAACGAAATCAAAAGCTTTTCTATAGTTTAACAGTTCTTTTACATCTTCGGAGTCAACATCAAACATTTTTTCACCGGCAATTAGTTTTTCAGACTGATCCAAATTTAGATGAGTTCCTTCAATGTGAGTAGTGTGGTATGCTTCCAGAATCAAGGCGCGATCCTGCATTTTAGATATCCAATCTTTTGAAAGATTTGCTGCTTCTAGAAATCCACGTGTGCGTTCAATCGCTGTAAGCGCAGATGCAATCGGGATAGTAATTGTGAATTTTGGTTTAAAAACCATGTTTTTGCGACAGTTTTTTTCTTTATTGTGTCATAAAAATACGGATTTTGGCAATCCCTTTTTCTAAGGGATGCTAGAACTCGTGAGTGCGACCTTATCTTTGATTTTTTGATCGATTTCTTGGTGGAGAGCTAAATTTTCCTCTCGATTTGTGAGGACTTCGATCACATCGAAGTCTTCCGAAAGTGGTTCGGGGGTTGTTGCTAATGTGTAAGAAAGATCAAACATTTTAGCAGCGTGAGCAAATTGCATATCATGTGCTGCGGCGAAATAAGGATTAAGGACATCTTTTTTCTTACCAATAGCTACAAAAGAGAAAATCCCCCCTCCACCATTGTTGATGATGATGAGTTTGACCCGGTGTTTCGTTTTTTTGAGTTGAGCAAGGGAATTGAGATCATGCAAAACCGTTTGATCTCCCATCACTGCAATGACAGGCATATGATGAGCGATGCCGCAAACAGTGGCGATATTTCCATCGATTCCTGAAAGTCCTCGATTGCCAAAAATGGGTCCACAGGGAATTGAGGGGAAGAAAAACATATCAGCATCTCGAATGGGCATGCTATTGCCAAAAAAGAGAGCCGTGTTTGGTTTTGCCAATTTTTCTATCCCTTTGATCACACCTGGTTCACTCATGGAAGGGAAAGAGCAAATTTCTTGTGCCACATTGGAGAGGTGTTTCCACATGGAAAACCATCCATCTTCTCTTTGAGGTAAAAGAGGGGCGAGTTGTTTGCAAAAAGTGGAAGGAGAGCAGATGATTCGATCAGAGACACAGTGATGAGGATCGCACCTTTTTGGATGCTCTGCCACGTGGATGAGACGTTTTGCGCCAGTCATCCATTGCAAAAGGAATTTTGAGACGGGAGGATCTCCGAGATGGATGATGGCATCAGCCTGAAACTCTGGGAGAGATTTTAAGATATGATGGTAATGAGAAATGGTCGTTTCATCTCCAAGTTCGCGATACGAAGAGACGATATCGGGCAAGATAGGCCACTGCAGTTTTTCTGCAATAGCTTTTGCCTCTGGAGCATCTGCATTTCCTCCGAGCACAATCACTCCTTTCTCGATTTTCCCCAAATCTTCAGCCCATCTCTTTGGATTTTCGAGCATCTGTTTTGGCAGGGAATAGTTTGTAGGAGGGCAAGGAAGAGCTCTTGTTTTTTCCTCAGAAAAAAATGGTTCTGGGAAAGGACAGTTGAGCTGAATGGGACCTTTGATGGGGAATCGTGAGCGCGCGACTGCTTGTCCAATTGTTGTGGCGAGAAAATTTTCGGGTAGATCGTTCTGAGGCGCGGGAAGATCGAAGAAATAATGGACAAAGTCTCCAAAGATTTTGATTTGATCTGTTGTTTGATTTGCCATTGTATCACGTAATGTCGCAGGGCGGTCAGAAGTGAGGAGAATGAGGGGAATTTGAGCTGAGAAGGCTTCCATCACAGCAGGCATGAGATTTCCAACTGCTGTTCCGGATGTGACAATGACTACAGCTGGTTTTTTGGAGACTTTCGCATAGCCAAGAGCATGGAACGCGATGCCTCGTTCATCAAAGTGGACAAAGGATTTTGCTTTGGGGTTCTCGGCAATTGCAAGCGTTAGAGGAGTGGAGCGAAATCCGGGTGCGAGGCAAAAATAATCGACTCCTTGCTTCACAAGTTGGTCGATGAGAGTTTTCCCCCATGTTTCATTCAAAAGACCTTGATTCATACGTTTCTCCAAAGGGCTACTTTGTGTTCCAATTCTTCCCATTCTTTTTCTGGGGAGGATCCGGCTACGATTCCTGTACCTGCAAAAAAGTGGATTTTTTCTTTTTCCACGAGTGCTGAGCGGATTCCCACAGCGAATTCGGCTTCCTCTCTACTGCAAAATCCAAGCGGTGAGGCATACCATCCTCTCTCGAAAGGCTCGTGCCTCTGGAGATATTCAAGGGCTGAAGATTTTGGGAGGCCACCCATGGCGGCGGTAGGATGCAAAGCACTCAAAATTTCTGCATCACTTACCCCCTCCAGCAATTTTGCTTGGAAAGCATTATGAAGGTGCTGCACATTGGGGGTTTTGATGATTCCATCTTCTTTTTCAGAGGACAAACTTTCACAAAGTGGTTTCAAACCCTCTTCAATCGATTGTTTCACAAAGGCAAATTCTCGCCGTTCTTTGGGGTTTTCTAAAAGCTCTTTTTCAAGCTCTAAATCTTCTTCTTCGGTTTTTCCCCTCTTGCGCGTGCCGGCAACTGCTTCGGTATAGAGCTCTCGTCCCTCTCGTTTGAATAAGCGTTCAGGAGTTGCCCCGATAAAGGTGGCATCTTTTCCAAATTGAAAGGCGAAGTGGATGCTCCCTTTTGCAGGTAAGCGAGAGAGGATTTCAAAAGGATCGGAGGTCTTTTCGAGAAAGTGTGTCGAGCGGCGTGCCATCACCACTTTTTCAAAGGCAGAACTTTGGATTTTTTTGAGTGATGATTCGATCAATTGCATCCAATTTTTCTCTGATGGAAAGTGGGTTGGAGCTTTGAGACTTAAGCTCTGTTTGGCGAAATAGCTTCCCTCGATGGGAATTTCAGAAAGAGGGGCATTGATGCTATTGGTGATGGCGACAATTCCCCCCCCTTGACGGATGATTTCCGTTTGGGGAAGAAAAAAGCAGATTCGAGGAAAAGAATTCCAAACATCATCTTTTGGTGCCATGCTCGGGAAGAAGGCATGTCCACCCCAAAAACGTGCTGGGGAATCGCTATCTGTTTCAAAATGTGGAGGAGTGTACAGAGTTAAAACACTTCCCACTGCAGCAATTTCATTGTTGTTGCGATCCTTCCAGTAGACTTTGATCATCGAATCTTGCTTCTTTAACCAGCAGAGAAGATCTAAGGGACCAGAGATTTCTCTTTTTGAGAAGCGGTGAAAGTATCGAGCACCATTCACACAAAGAGTGCGTGACTCTGTCATGGTTTGTCTCCTATGTAGAGAGTTGCAACGCCAAAAGTGAGTGGGAGAGCCTTGAGATTGACAAATCCCTCTTTTTCCATAAGCGAGAGAAAGGCTTTCCCGTAAGGGTAAGTTTCAATCGTCTGATTGAGATAGCGATAGGCACTTTTCTCTTTCGAAATCCATCCTCCTATCGTCGGGAGGATTTTTCTGAGGTACAGAAGGTGCAAAAAGCGGACGATTCGATTTTCTGGGAGAGAAAATTCGAGGATGAGAGCCCTTCCCCCAGGAGAGAGGAGGCGAAAGATCTCTTTGAGGCAGTTGCCTTGGACATTGCGGATCCCAAAAGAAATCGTAACACAGTCAAAAGAGGCGTCTGGAGCGGGTATTTCGAGGGCGCTTGCGCACTTTAGCTCGATTTGATCTGCATAGGAAGAAGCAGCCACTTTTTTCTTTCCAATGGCCAGCATCTCTTCAGCAAGGTCGATCCCTATGGCCTCTGTGATTTTTTCAGTCTCCATCAGAGTGAGCAATTGATCGCAAGTTCCTGTAGCTAAATCAAGAAGGCGCAAGTCATTCTTGTTTGGAAGGTGTTGGGTAAGCAATTTTCGCCATTTTTGGTCAATTCCAAAGGAAAGGATCCGATTACCCCGATCATAGCGTTTTGCTATCGCGTTAAACATATGAGAGACTTGCTCTTGAGTCATGTTAAGCAGCATACCTCTAAAAGACATTTTTTATTAACGAAAAAACCGGTAGAATAAGAAAAGGGGGGATTATGCAACAGCCAATTCGCGTTAACCAAATCGAGGAGTTATTACTTCGTGCCCATATCGAAAGAGAAGTGGGTGTCGATCTCATTGAAGAATACTTTTCTGGGCAGTCCTCTCTTGATCAGATCACAAGATGTGCAGAAGAGCTCATCAAGCAGACAAGCGATCCGAACATCCAAGAAGTCATCCGGAAAAATCTCTCCGAGTGTATTGTCGTAAAAATGCAATATGAGAAATCGACTTTAAAAGGGTTTTTTCGAAAATTTATCGCAAAGTTTGGGTTTGGCTATAAAAACCGAGAAGTCAAAAGAGCAGAAAAACTCCTTCAGAGGTCGTTCTCCTTGAGATTGGACGTTTCACAAAAAAGATAGACAAGATGTTTGGTTCATTTTTTTGTGACGAACTTCTTGAAATAAATCTTCATCAGAGTTTATTATTTTCTTAAAAAACATCTTTCGATCAAAAGATTAATAAAACTTTTCAACAGATCAAGGAGTAAAATTCTATGAGTTCAAACCCTATTCTTTTTGACCTTCCAAAAGACTGGAATTGCGGCATTTGCCATACAAATACTTTCTCAGGAGATAAGAAAATTATAGTACAGATAAATCCATCTAATTCTCGTTGTGGTCACATTTTTCATAGTACATGTTTTAATTTTAAAATTCTACCTCCTTTTGAAGGAAAGGCTACTCGAATGTATGCGAAATGTTGTCCTACTTGCAATAATCCAGTTCAAGAAGGGATAACTCGATTCATTTCAAATTGACAGACGTTGCGCTATGACTACCTTAGCCGTTGTGTTTCTTGCAGCAGCTTATTGGCTGAATACATAAGAGAAAATAGCAGATTGTTTTATCATATATCTTAAAGCTTACCTCGTAGCCATGTCTTGTACTTCGTGTTGTTTCAGGTCCATTCTTTTGTTTTTGAGAGAAAAATGATGGCTCTTCAATAGAGAGGGCAGTGGGCTCACTGGAGTAAAAGAAAAGGAAAAAATTGAATCTTCCTTAGAGACTTTCTCTGAATTCATTCCACCGCCAATAAGAGCCATCTTTTTCCCTATGAAACGCTCTTCAAGCTCCACAAACTCAATTTGAGTTTGCTTCGCTTTCCAGAGCTGTCTCCTAGGGAAAAATTTTGGCTCTTGGCAGTAAAAGCAATTCAGAGAAAGTCTCTTAACTCCGCATCCCTAGGTCGTCTTGAATCAACAAGATAGTTGTAATTTTTTTTTAAATTATCTTTTTTTTCAATGCAGATTCTTTTGGTATTTAATAAAATTTTGGGCTATAATGTTTTATTAGAGATGTAGAGAGTTTTGCAAATATAGAAAGGAAAATTTTAGATAAAGTAAGGAGTATTCAATGAGTGTATCAACAGTACCAAGAAATTGGCAGTGTGATTTTTGCAACAGAGGTGTTGCAGCCAATTTCCTAAAAAAATTGTTGGGACCAAGTGCGGACCTTCGAGAAATAGCGAAGCTAGCTTGTGGACATTTCATGCATAATGATTGTATCGGGTGGCAAGCTAAGGAGACTGCTACTGCTGACCCTAGCTCCCCCACGGGGTTCCGCTATGATATGCGTTGTCCAACTTGCAAGGTGTCAACTTCAACAACAGAAGTTTTCACTGTTCCTAAACCTGCAACGAACATATGGCGAATGACGATGACTGCCTGCGCAGTTACTGGTGTGCTAGCAGCTTATTGGATGAACACATAAGAGACTGTTAACGAATTCATCCAGGAAGTGGGTCCAGGTAGTTCAAATCTATATTTGGGAGGGGTTTAAGGCCCCTTCAAATTTGGGAGGGATGCAAAGCCCCTTCTAAATCCCACCGCCCTTCAGGGCTGGGTTCGAGATACGCTCTTTGCCCGTTTCCGATCGTGTTCCTTTAAGAAGCGTTTGCGAAGACGAATAAAGTTTGGGGTCACTTCGATGAGTTCATCATTTTCAATGAAATCAATGGCTTGCTCAAGGGTGAAGATTCTTGGAGGTGTGAGAACCACATTTTCGTCAGTCCCCGAAGCACGCACATTTGTCAGTTGCTTTTCTTTGGTCACATTGATCACGAGGTCATTGTCTCTATTGTTTTCTCCCACAACCATCCCCTCATAGACTTCATCGCTTGGTTTTACGAAGAGAACGCCTCTGCTTTGGAGGTTAAAAGCTGCGTAAGGGGTGGTTTTTCCTCTGCAGAGAGAGACCAGTGCACCTTGCTGACGGCCAGCAATTTTTCCTTTCCAGGGGCCAAAGTGATCAAAGATTGAAGTGAGGATGCCGAGCCCTTTTGTGATTGTCAGGAAAGAATTCCGATAGCCCATCAGTCCTCGGGTGGGGACAATAAATTCGAGTGTAGTGATGTTGTGTTCATTTGTGGAGAAGGCCTGCATTTCTCCTTTGCGTTTCGAAAGCTCTTCAATGACTTTTCCTGAGAATTCATTGGGAACTTCTACGTGTGTTATTTCGTAAGGTTCCAGTTTTTTTTCATTCTCTAATTTCGTGATGACTTGTGGCTTTGAAACCATGAACTCATAGCCTTCGCGTCGCATGGCTTCGATGAGAACAGCAAGATGGAGTTCCCCACGTCCAGAGACACTCATGGCGTCTTCTCGACCGGGAATCTCTTCAATTTTGAGGGAGATGTTAGCTTTTTTCTCTTGCAGCAGCCGATCGCGGATTTTGTTCATGGTAATGTGCTTTCCATCTTTTCCGGCAAAGGGGCCATTATTGACCATGAACTCGATGGAAAGAGTGGGTTCAGCAAGAGTAATGGGGGGAAGTTGCATGACATGAGATGGATCACAAAGAGTCTCTCCAATCATCACCTCGGGAATGCCCGCAATGCTGACGATATCACCAACACCAGCGACTTCCATCTCTACTTTTTTGAGTCCATGATATCCCTCGATTCGGGTCACTTTGTGATTCGTGGGATGTCCATCAATGTTGATGCGTGTAATGACGTCTCCCTTTTTGATTTTCCCTTCGAGGATACGACCACAAGCTTGGCGGCCTACAAAATCGTCATAAGAAAGTGTGGTTGCTTGCATCAAAAAAGGCAGGTCAGGATTGCCAGGTGGTGGGGGAACTGCCTTAAGGATCAGTTCGAAGAGAGGACGCATATTTTCACGAGGATCATTGATGTCGAGCATGGCAAAGCCTGAAAGTCCAGAAGCGTAGGCTACTTTGAAATCGAGTTGCTCATCATTGGCTCCCAGTTCGACAAAAAGGTCAAAGGTGAGGTTGAGCGCTCGATCGGGATCTGCGCCCGGTCGGTCGATCTTGTTGAGGATAACAATTGGATTGAGGCCTAATTTGAGCGCTTGGGAGAGGACAAAGCGGGTTTGTGGCATTGGTCCCTCGTTGGCATCGACAAGGAGCAATACGCAATTGACCAGCCCAAGAACGCGCTCGACTTCTCCAGAAAAGTCAGAGTGTCCAGGGGTGTCAATAATATTTATTTTATTATCCTCATAAAAAATACTTGTATGCTTGGCAAAAATCGTGATTCCACGTTCTTTTTCTTGATCATAGCTGTCCATGATCCTTTCTGGAACGAGCTCATTGTCACGAAAAATATTGGATTGCTTGAGCAGGCTGTCAAGGAGAGTGGTTTTCCCATGATCAATATGGGCGATGATGGCAATATTACGGATTTTTTTCGGGGGATACATAGACGTCAGTATAAAGGAAAGAATCATTGAAAAAAAGCCTTCTTTTTTTTATACTGTTTTACACTTGAGCTTAGGTTTTTTGCGGACGGATTGCATTTAGGATTTAGAAAATATTTTTTAAAAGCTTTACTCCTTAACTTCAGAAAAATCTAAAGTCCAGGTAGAACGAGGGCTTGTTATGGTTGAGGAAAAAGAAATTGACATTCTACAGGATTCTAAGACCTCTGCGCTCGATGATATCCTCATTGAAAAACTCGAAAAAGCTCTCCATAAGCCCACTCAAGTTGTTGTCGTTCATGATATAGCGAAGATTGCCGCAGAGCACTCCGCTATCGATCTAGCGATTGCTGCTTCTCGCCTTCCCCCTCATGCGCGTGCTGTCCTTTTTCAAAATTTTACTTCAGTCGAAGAGCAAATCAAATTTATTGTCAGCACCGATAGTAGCACGCGAATAGCGGTCTTCCGTGAGATCTCAGACGAGGAAATCATTGTCGTCATCAATCAAATGCCCCCTGACGAGGCGGTTGAAGTTTTAGAAGACCTCTCTGAGCGGCGCTATCGAAAAGTGATTGAGGGCTTAGAACCCTCCAAAGCTTTGCTCATTCGGGAAATTGAGAAAAACGCCCGAAATACGGCGGGGCGACTGATGACAAATGAATTTTTTGCTTTTTCCATGGATGCAACGATTGGCCAGGTATCGAGGGCGATTCGGAATAATCCTGGAATCGATCTGACAATACGGATTTTTGTTTTGAATCAGGAAGGAGAATTACAAGGATTCGTTCCAGCTCGTAATCTGATCGTCAATAGTTCTGATCTTCCTTTAAAACAGGTCATGCGTCCGATTTTGCACAAAGTAGCTCCGGACGTTTCCCGAGAAGAGGTCGTCGATATTGTCGACCGTTATAAGATTTGTGCTCTTCCTATTACAGATGAAAAAAATCGCTTGATAGGAGTCATCACCTCTGAGGATGTCGTAGACGCCTTGGAAGATATTCTTGATGAAACGATTGGAAGTGTCGCTGGTACGAGTGAGAAAGTGGGAGAGAATGAAAGTTCTTTCAAACGTTTTTTATCCCGCGCTCCTTGGCTCATTGTAACTCTTTGTGCTGGGTTGATCAATGTTGGTGTGATGTCTTCCTTTCAAAAATTTGAAAAAGGATTGCTCACTTTTGTTTTATTCTTTGTTCCTCTAATCACTGGGATGTCAGGAAATATTGGCATCCAGTGTTCCACAGTTCTTGTTCGAAGCATGGCCTTGGGTTATGTGACCCCTGGAAATCGGCGCAAGACCATCTATAAAGAATTGATACTCGGCCTTATGGCTGGTATTTTCTTTGGAGTTCTTTGTGGGGTTTTGGTTTATACGATGGATTTTATTGGGCTGGCTGAAATGTCAGCAAGTCCTCTAGCGATTGGACTCATCATTAGTATAGGCCTTTTTGGGGCATGCCTTGCCGGAACCCTGCTTGGTGTTTTGTCTCCCTTTTTCTTTGCTAGGTTAGGTGTGGACCCAGCCGTAGCTGCAGGGCCTATTGTCACAGCCTTTAATGATTTCTTTTCTATGTCCATCTATTTCCTGATCGCAATCGGAATTAGTGCGGTGGTATTATGAATAATTCAACTTGCCCCCTATCCCTTTCTGGAGCTACCTGCACGAAGAATCTGCTGCGCTTTGATCGTCGGAAAGGTGTACGGACGCTTCCCTTCCTCACAAATCTTGCAGCTTCTCCATTCGTTAACGCTCCAAAAATCGATAGGGGGCAAGTTGAATTATGAATATGCAACTTAGCATTCATGACCCTACTGTCTGCCAAAACTTGGTTTTTAAGCCCTCTTTGAGGTGTCTTGATTGGGCGGCAGTTGCTTCGAGAGAGGTTGCAGCAACTTCTGAGGCTCGCAAGGTTTTTAGTCGTTCTAATTCTCTGCTTAGTTGGATGGGAATGCCAAAGAAAATTCACAACTTAGAAAGGTCTGTGGTTTCCCTTAGCCATTATGGGAGTTTGGGGGAATATATTGAAAAAATCATTACTGTTTTTAAAAGATTTACTTCCCTAATTGGTATCTTTGTAAGTGCAATCCAGATTGCTTATCAAGAGGGTGTCATTTCCCTTTCCAAACATCAACTAACTTTTTTAGATACGGTAGGGTTTATAGGGAGCTTTGCCCTCTTTCTGAAAAGCATTACAGATATAAAGAAAAATTTTGTTCTAGTCTTTTCTTCAAGGATAGGGAGCTATACATTCAACCTTTCCTTGCTGAAGCTCATTGGAAAGATCTGTGGTCTTGCTACGGGGATTTTTGGCATGTACACCTTTGCATTTGGGG
>QIGB01000057.1 GCA_003228815.1 Chlamydiota bacterium
TATCCTGCAATATCCTGCAATATCCTGCAATATCCTGCAATATCCTGCAATATCCTGCAATATCCTGCAATATCCTGCAATATCCTGCAATGATTTTTGACAATTCTTGATAAAAATTTTTGTCTTGTGGTAACATTTTTGGGAATTTTTACCAGGAGTGTCTTATGTCTGCAGTTCCACAAGTTCAAGTTTCATCAGATCGATGGCAGAGGGATCTGCCTATTACGCAAGGGCGTGATCCTGATGTTGTCCAAGAAAAAATTAGCCACGTCTATGCCTACTGTGCAGCAGCCCTCGCTGCGACACTCGTAACGGCACTTGTCTGTACAAAAATCGGATTTGCAGCTGCTGTTTTATCCATTTATACATCTGGGAATCTCGCGATTACCTCGCTCTTTCTTTTATCAGTAGGGGTTGGATTGATAATAGCAATGCATAGTGCTGAGAAAGGCAGTGCGCTGAAAAAAGGGCTTTTTGGCGGTTTTGCCGTTTGGCAAGGGATCCTTCTTAGCCCACTCGCTTTGATCAATGCTCCTATGTTTGTCGTTGCTACAGGGGGGAGCATGCTTATGACTGGAGGACTTGGTGCATTAGCAATGACCATGAAGGAGAGTTTCGAGAAATATGAAAAAATTATGATGATTGCTCTCGGTGCACTGGCTCTGATTTCATTTGCAGCTATTGTGGTTACTCCCTTGAGTCCAATCCTTCATGAAATTAGCTGTGTTGGAGGATTTGCCTTATTTAGCGCCTTCATCATTTTTGATACGCATCGTGCGAGAAGTGATGCAGCCAACGAGGATTTTGAACCAATTGATCATGCCTTAGGTATTTATCTCGATGCAATCAATCTTCTCGTCCGAATTTGGGAAATGACAATGCGAAGCAAAGAGTAATTTTTCCTATTGCTCATTTTTTTTAAATAGACCTGGCCCTTAAAAGTGTCGGGTTAATAATAATAAGGGAGTGTTTTGTTGTGGCTTTTTTTGTAGAACCTGTAAATTCTAATACTCCTTATTGGGGGGTTTTATTTGGAAGTATCTCCTCCGCTTACATTCATGCGCGGTCCATATTGGAATATTCTCCCGAAACAAGAATCGAATTTTCCAAAATCTTTATACCAAGTTTCTTTTCTGTAAAAAAAGAATTTTATTTGGATGCAATGTTAATAGGATCCAGTTGGACAGTCAGTCGTTTTGTCACTGAAAAGGGACTCAAATCTTTAGGAAATCATTTCTTTGGTTCAGATGAAGAAAGGAGAAAAAAAATCGATAGCATAGCGATCACAGGATCGATTTTTCTATCGTCTTTTGTATCTTTTGGTTGTTTGTATTTAGCACAAAGACATTTTAGCTCTTATTTTCCCAATAATGAAACAAAACTGGGATTAGGCGAATTATTTTCCTCTGCTATGAATCTAACAAATTGTATATTCGTTGGATATTTAGCAACCATTGCCAAACGGCATTTCCAGAGATAATCTTATACCCTTCGCGAAAAACCTAACGACATCGCAAACACTTAAAAATAAGTTACTTCAGCATCATAGTTTTTGAAAAAAACAAGTCTTTTTTTTTGGTCAAATAATATAAAGAAATTTGTATAAGTAACTGTATTTTTTTTACTTTACATTAATAAACATTTTGCTTATAATTATAAACGTAATAATAAAAAGGAGGTTAGTTATGACAAGTTTAAGCGTGTCATCAGGAATTGAGCATAGTTGTTGGTATATTGATTGGACATCTTGGGATACTCCAGTCCCTGAAGGCGTAGATATGGTCAATATCTTTGTAGGAAAAATTGACCTAGATAATGGCAATCCAACCATGGGGGGCTTTGGGAATATCACTCCTGAAAAGCTCGATACTTTTGTCAAAGATTGTGCTGCAAAAAATGTCCAAGTAAAGGTCTCTATCGGAGGTGCGGGCGGAATGTATGACAACTGTTGGGATGTGCTCAATGAAGGAAATATCCAAGCATTTGCTCAAATGATGGTTAGTTTCTGCCAGCAGCACAATCTGGCTGGTGTCGATTTCGATTATGAAGAACTCAAATCTCCTAAGCAGGAAACTCTCGTAGGTCAGCTTATTAAGGAATTCAGAACATTAGATCCTAGTTTAGAAGCAAGCCTCTGCACAAATGCGGGATTTGATGCATGGAAGGGGGGAGTGCAAACTATCCTTGATGCTACTTCTAATAATGGAAAATCTCTTCTCAACCGTCTGTATATCATGTCGTACTATGATCCTCTGGATCAAGAAGAAGGTTTTATTACGCAGTGGGCAGATTGGGTCAAAAGCAGCTATGGATTTACTGCTTCTCAAGTTACTGTTGGTCTCGATGATTTTGATGCAAACGCTTATGATATCGGGGAATTTGCAAAATGGGCGGGTACTAATGGGTTTAGTACAGGTTATTGGGCTTGGAATCCGGCAACACCAGATCAATCAAATGCTTCAGTCCTGAAAATATTGAATAGTTACAAACCCCTTGCTCAAAAAGCAGCTCCCGCTATTAGCAGAATTTCTATAACTGATGATCTTAATAATTTGGAGACAATAGTTAGAAAGTTCGAATCTCTAGCTCCAAAAGCGATTCCCGTTTTTAGAAGAATTGCTAGTACCGTTTCTGCAGCTTTTAAGAAAGTTTCTTCAAAATTTTGTTGTTGCTGTGTCCCAATTGAATGAGCCTATCCTATCCAAAATTGATTTTTTGCCCTATTTGTTTGGAAGGAGAATGGACTCCCTCCAAACTTTGTTTTCATCAAAGTGGGCGCCATTCATCTCTAGCCAACTAAAGATTATGGGACGTGCGTCTTCTGGCGTCCCTCTGATAAAATCTTTACAAAATCATTTTACCAAAAGGACGCCAGAAGAATAGATGATGGGAAATCGGTTATTTCTCATGGTATTTTACAAGCTTCGGGTTTTTTCCTTTTTGAAAAAAGAGTATTAGGAAATTAACTAAAAGATAGGTTCCTGCGATTGGAAAGAACCAAATGGGATTTATGTTGCTGATAAAGGCACCTGAGATGGAGCGGATCACAAAGCCCATCGCCATCATCGATTGGGAAAGTCCCATGATTTTTCCCTGAAGATCTTCGGGGGCATGAATCGAAACCAAGTTCATGGTGTTGCTAAATGCTAAGGATGAAAAGATCGCCGCAGTCGAGTAAATAAAACAGAAGAGGAAATACGTTTTATAAAAGAACAAGGTGAAGAGAATAAGCATCGCACAGAAAAAGGACATGGTGGCAATTTGGCGGGAATTATATTTGCGTAAGAGAAGGGGATTGAATACTGAACCGCCGAGCATCCAAAAGCACCCTTGGATCAAAAGCCCCCAAGAAATCGCTTCTTGAGTAGCGCCATATTTGAGAATGCTAAAGGTTCCAAACCACTGAATAGTCATCCCCCAGCCGAGGGTCCATAAAAGGAGAATGAGAAAGTAGGGTCTGATCTTTTTGATCTTGAGGACATGCTGAATGTTGTGGATGCCTTTGATCAGATTGAAGGGATGCCTTACCTTGGTTTCGTGTGTTTCAAAATAATACCTGGCTAAGGCAACAAGGCTCAAAAGGGTCACAAAAGCGGTGATCCAAAAGGGTAGGGCAGGACTAAAATAGGGCGATTTTGTGGGATCGGAAAGATAGCCTCCAGCGAGGATGGCAAGGTTCCAGGTGAATCCCCAAACAACGGTGACAATTCCAAAATTACGTGAACGGATTTTTTCGCTTGGGCTTAAATCGGCAATAGCGGATAGGCAAATCCCCAAATTACCTGCAAAAAAACCAGTAAAAAAACGGCTAAAAACCAAAAGGGAAAGATTTGTGAAAAAACAGGCGATCCCTGATATGACGAAACCTATGATGACACCAAAGATTGTGATGTAGAGCGCTTTTTTTCGTCCCGCTCGGTCAGCAATATCACCAAGGAGAGGTGCTCCAAAAAACTGTGTTAAAGGATAGGCAGCAAAAAGAAGGGCAATATAGAAAGTGCGCACAAGGAGTGAGGTGTTTTCTGGGACAAAGTGATAGACGGGAGAAAGGAGTAAAGGAGCAAACATCGCAAAGACGATTCGATAGCCAAAATTGTCCATTGCTGTGACAAACAACAGGGAGAAAAAGCTGCGCCTTTTTTCTGGTGTCATGAACCTATCCTAGTGAACCCCGCCCTGAAGGGCGAGGAATGATTTGGAAGGGGCTTCGTACCCCTCCCAAATATGGATTTAAACAACCCGGCCCTAAAGGGCCAGGTTTTCTTTTCCTGGATAAAAACTCTAGAGAGATTCAAAGACAATTTGCTTAGATTTTTTGATCACGAATGAAATCAATATTTTTAATTATTGATGATTGAATGAGCGAAAAAGATGAGTGGATTGTCGAAGAAGCTCCCAGAGAAGTTTATTAGGATAGGTTCATGGCAAAATATTTGTGAAGAGGACTCCCGAAGCACTTTCCACCTCTTCAATTGAGGCGGAGAATTTTTTTAAGGGGGTTGTTGTGTCGATGGTTTTGTTGGGCAAGATATAGGCTTTCCCGAGCATTTTGTCGGTGGGAAGTTCGACAAAAACGAGCATGAAAAAATGGGTGGGCACAGCGACATCGTGCTTCCCGATCACCTCATAGCGGACGTAGCGCTTGCCATCACGTCCCTTCTGGCTTAAATAGAGGGGACCGGAAAAGACATGCACGGCCCGGTATTGCTTTGTCAGATCGCGCACGTGATTTTCGAGTTTTTTCCAATAGCCCCGATTGAAAGCGGGAGTTTGTGGGGCGATATTCGAAAGAAAAAAAGAATCTTCCATTGCTTTTTGACTGCTGCAATCGGCAGCCGCACACAAATGCCCTCGATCGTATCCAGAACCAACGTAGTCGCTTTTGCTTGCCCGAATGTGGTCGGGAAGAAGGGGTTCTTCCTTGAAGTCACATTCTTCTCGAGATGTTTTTTCTTCGAGAGAAGTGGATGTGAGTTTATGGTAGACCCAATGGGCATTACGTGTTTGTCCATTGTACGCGAGAAAAAAACCTTCTTTTTCCAAAATGGGAGTCGTCGTGGGCAGATATTTTGCAAAAATCGACTCGGTCGGCTCTTCCGGTAGCTGGTTTTTACTGAGGTGTACAGCGGAAAAATCGGTGTCAAAGGGGAGCCAAAAAAGTCCAAGCCCAATGGCAATGCCCATGAGAAATACTTGCCACTTCGAAAGGCTTTTTTTCTTCTTTTGAGTCCTTTTTAGAGGCTTTTTCGCACTTTTTCTTTTTTTTGGAGCCATTTGTTGTTATCATAGGTATCCTCTAATCAAAATTCAAAGAAAATTCTATGAAAAAGCGGCTCTCATTTTTTCTACTGTTGTTCGTCGCCTTTCTCGATTACATGGGAGTGGGACTCATCATTCCGCTCTTTGCCACCCTTTTGTTTGATACCAATGTTTCCATTTTAGCGGCTGATACGAGTGGCCCCATTCGAGGAATGTGGATGGGAATCATGATCTCCTTGGGTCCATTATTTGAGTTTTTTGCAGCTCCCATTCTGGGATCTCTGTCGGATCAGCGGGGACGCAAGGAAATGATCCTTTTTGGCTTAAGCATTGGATGTATCGGCTACTTCATAGGGATATTAGGCGTGAAATTTTCCAGTTTATGGCTTTTGATCCTCTACCGGGCCCTTTTTGGAATTTCTGCTGCGACGATGCCGGTCATTCAAGCAGCTATTGCAGATATGAGCACCCCGGAGGGGAAAGCAAGAAATTTCGCTCATTATAATATGGCTTTGGGAATTGGATTTACTTTAGGCCCCTTTCTCGGAGGGACTTTGAGTGATGTTGGCCTTGTTGCTTGGTTTAGTCATAGCACACCATTTTTGATGGCCTTTTTATGCACAGCAATCAATTTATTCTTGCTCTATTGGAAATTTACAGAAACCCGCCAGTTCAAAGAAAGATCCAAAATCGAAATTTTTCGGGGGATTCGTCAGGCGAGGGTTGCGTTTGTCCATCCAACTTTGAGAATTTTTTTTCTTGGATTTTTTCTCTTCGTTTTTGGTTGGGACTATTTTATGGAATTTTCAAGCGTAATGCTCACCAAGATCTATCATTTTTCCCTTGGACAGGTGGGTAATTTTTACGCCTATATGGGGTTGTTATATGCAATTTCTACAGGGATCTTGATCAAGCCTTTCATCAAGCGGTTTTCGACAAATAATCTCATCTTATTTTCCACACTCGCATCTGGGCCCTATTTGTTGTTATTAGGAACAATTGAAAACCCTCATTTCTTTTGGTTCTACTTGCCTCCCTTCATGATCTTGATGGCTCTCTTCTTTCCCGTTGCATCAACCTATATTTCTGATCATGCTTCTGAAGATGAGCAGGGTGAACTTCTCGGTGTGTCTCACTCGATTCAAGCACTTGCACTCATTTTGAGCCCGATGTTTTCTGGTGCGCTTATAGGAGCAATGCCAAGTTTAGTGATCTATCTGGGGGGATTTTCAATGTTGGCAGGCGGGCTCGTATTTGCCTTGGGGAGGCTGCGAGAACGTCAACAGGCGCATCGCTTCGATCAAGGGAGCTAAGCCCTCTTCATTTTGGGCAGAGATGACAAAGAGAGAGCTGGGATCATATGGATAGTGCTTTTGGAAGGTGGCGATCTGATCTGTCGCGCTCGTCTTATCGCTCTTATTGAGGACTACGAGAAAAGGCTTATCTAGCATTTCGGGATTGTAGGCCTTAAGCTCACCAAGCAAGATCTCTAAGTCTTTCAAAGAATTGCGCTCTTCTTCATCGGGACAGATGTCGAGGATAAATAAGAGGGAGGAGGTCCGCTCGATGTGTTTGAGAAATTCAATTCCGAGTCCTTTATTGAGATGGGCATTTTCGATGATACCAGGAATATCAGCGATCAAAATGCGCGTGTAGTCTTCACATTGGATATAGCTCAAATTCGGAGCCAGCGTCGTGAAGGGATAGGCACCAATTTTGACATGTGCATGGGTGATTTTGGACATCAGGGTCGATTTGCCGGCATTGGGCATGCCGACAATGCCCACATCGGCAATGAGCTTAAGCTCGAGTTCAAATTCCCCCTCTTCGCCGGGCTTTCCTGGAGTGCAGATGTTGGGGGCGCGATTGGTAGAGGATTTAAAACAATTATTCCCTTTTCCTCCCTTGCCACCCAGACAAGCAATCCACTCAGGGTTTTCTTGTGTGAAATCGTGTGAGATTTCACCGCTTTCTAGATCTTTGACGAGGGTGCCAAAAGGAACTTTTAGAGTCAGAGCCGAGCCGGAGCGTCCCTGCCTGAGATTCGTCCCTCCACCCTGACCATTTTGGGCGCGAAGGATTCTCTTATGACGATAGACTTCAAGAGAGTAGATACCTGAGTCTGCTTGGATGATGATATTGCCGCCGCGACCGCCATTCCCTCCATAAGGACCACCTTTGGGAAGGCATTTTTCTCGTCGCCACGCAACAATCCCGTTGCCCCCTTTCCCTGCGACCAGCTTGACTTTGACTTGATCAACAAACATGAGGGTTCCTTAGTCTCTAGGAGGCGGGCAGCACAGAGATATAGGTTCGTTTTGTCTTGCGGAAAGAGACAATGCCGTCGATCAGGGCAAAGAGGGTATCATCCCGACCAATGCCGACATTTTTTGCGGGTCTCCACTTAGTTCCACGTTGACGAACCAAAATGCTACCTGTTTTGACTGATTGCCCATGCGTCGCTTTGATGCCGAGCCGTTTGGAATGAGAATCGCGCCCATTGCGAGAAGCGCCTTGTCCTTTCTTATGAGCCATTTTCCTATTCCTTGATCTCTGTGATTTTTAACCGTGAGTAGTTCTGTCGGTGTCCGACCTTTCTACGATAGTTTTTTCGCTTTTTGTACTTGAAAGAGATGACCTTAGGGCCACGAACCTCTTGCATCAGCTCTCCAATGACGACAGAACCATCAACATGGGGTTTGCCCACTTTAACGGCAGAGCCATTGTTGACGAACAAGACATTTTTGATTTCTACTTTACTGCCCTTTTCGGCGCCAAGTAGTTCAACATCAATGATATCACCAATTTCTACGCGGTATTGTTTTCCACCGGTCTCGATAATTGCGTACACTACGACCTCCAAATGAAATTCGCACAATTCTTTTCAAAACGGTGAGTATACCTGAAAGACCCTCTCCAGTCAAGGCTCGCTCCACTCTATAAAAATTTTTTACACAATGATCCTTAGTAAGATAGTTAGTTTTATCTATAAACAAATTGCATTATTAAAATGCAGTTTTTAATATAAGTTTATAAGGCATATAAATTATTGGAGGAAACTATGCGTGGAACTCGTCGCTCACATAGACATAAAAAAGGATCCAAAGTGACGATGAAAACCCATAGAAAGGGCAAAGGTCAACCCAAAAAGGATTGGCAAAAGCTCTTTAGAGAGAGGTTCTTTGTCTAGGAATATCGATGAAAAACGAAAAGAAAAAAGTCACTGGCAAATCGAAAAAATCGAAAAAGAGTCAGCGCTCTACTCCAGAAGTCCCAAAAAATAAGGGAACAAAGTGGCAAGAATTCTTACGTCGGCATAGTCAGACGCAAGAAAAAAAATCATGATTTAGTAGGAGGACACAATGGCCGTAAGAAAAAGAAAAGTTCAACAGAAAAAAACTTATCACAGAAGAAAGCGTACCACAGCTCGAAAGCAAAAGAAAAACTGGTGGAAGCGCATGTGCTCAATGTAATAAGCGCCTTCGAAAGCTGAATAAGTAAAAAATCGCAGCAACGAGCGCAATGGTCGCGCCTGGTGGCCAATTGAGTTGATAGGATGCTCCTGTGCCGAGGATGGTGAAGAAGCATCCTATGAGTACTGCATAGATCATCATTTTTGTGAAACGATGGGTAAAGCTTGATGCGATAGCTGCTGGAATGGCGAGCATTGCAATCACGAGAATCGCTCCCACAACTTGGATGAGCAATACGACCGATAGAGCAATCAGACAGAGCAAGAGCAAATAGAAGAATTTGACAGGGACTTTTTGGAGCCTTGCTTGCTGCTCATCAAAACAAATCGCCAGAAATTGATGCCGAAAAAGCGCGACGAGGATCAAGACGACTACATCTAGACTGAAAAGCATGATCACGTCCCTCTTTGTCACCCAGAGAATATTGCCAAACAGATAGTGCATGAGCTCGACATTGTAGCCGGGAGTCAAGGCGATAAAAATCACCCCAAGCGACATCCCTGTAGACCAGAGCGCAGCGATGACCGTATCTTCTCTCTGTCTGTATTCCAAACGGATCCAACCAATCAAAAGAGCCGATAAAATCGCAGCAACAATGGCTCCTTGGATGGGCGTAAGCCAAGAAATGTCAAAGGTTCTTTGCAAATAGAGAAAGAGCCCCATTCCTCCAAGGACTGAATGAGCAATGCTCCCACTAACGAACACAATCCGTTTGATGACGACAAAGGATCCCATAACCCCGCTTGTGATCGAGGCAGCAAGGCCAGCCAAAAGAGCCATATACAAAAAAGAATTGGTGAAAAAAGCCTCAATCATGGTCCTCTCCCTTCATTAAACGGGGATGATAAAGACCCATTGCAAAATGTTCGCATACTTGCTCGGGGGTATAGGTCGCCAACTCTCTATTAATGCAGAGCAAATAATCCATTTCCTTTGCAATTACTTGAAGGTTATGAGTGACGAGGAGAATTGTAATTTCTCCCCGCAACTGGAGAAGAAATCGGAAAATTTCTTCTAATGCACCTGGATCGATCCCCACGGTTGCTTCATCGAGAAGAAGAATTTCAGGATCGCTCGCAAGAGCTCGTGCAAGCAAAGTTCTTTGGATTTGACCACCTGAGAGAGTACCAAAAGGGTCTTGTGCTTTATCCTGTAGACCCACTCGTTCAAGAGCTTCCAGGGCTTTGTTTTTTAACTTTTGCGAAAAATTCCCAAAACTGCGGTGCTTTGCGAGACATCCATGCAAAACCACCTCTATTACAGAAATGGGAAACGTTTTATCTAAGCGGCGCACTTGAGGGACATAACCCAATCGATCAGTTACTTCTGAAGGAGGTTGTCCCAGGACTTCTATCCTTCCCTCTGAGGGGTGCATCAGACCCAGCAAAAGCTTTAAAAGAGTTGTCTTTCCCCCGCCATTCGGCCCAAAAATCCCGATGAATTTTCCTTTGGCGATGGAAAAAGAGAGGTTTTCAAGGACAAGCACTTTTTTTTCGTAAGAGAAAGAGAGATTTTCCACGGAAAGGGTCATCTGGCGATATATCCTGCAATCTGTCTCATATTAGACAAATAGTCTCTAGCATAGGGGTCAACCCGATAAATGGGCAATTGAAGTTTTTTCCCAAGAATCTGAGCGCCACGGTTGTTGAAGCCCTGTTGCAAAAAGACACAACGAACCTGATAAATTTTTGTTTTAGCAAGAATTTCTTCAATGTCTTTGGGGCGTGGGTCTTTTCCCTCACATTCAATAGAAAGTTGAAAGAGATCGTAGTCTGCGCAGAAATAACCAAAGGCTGGATGGGAAAGTAAGAGTGCATCTCCCTTAAAAGGAGCCAAAGTTTTTTTAAGATCGCTATCTAATTTTTGCAAATCCATGGCCAAATCGTTGTAGTTTTTTTGATAGAGATCTTTGTTTTTTGGAAAGAGGGCAATGAGCGTGTCTGCAATCAGATGAGCCTGTTTCAAAAATCTTTTGGGGCTGAGCCAGGTATGCAAATCATAAGAACCATGATCATGTCCTAGACAAGGGGCCAGTTCGATCGAATCAAGTGGAGAGAGTAGATCAAGATTTTCTTGGATATTGATGATTTTCTGTTTCGGGTTTCTCTCTTGGAAAGCTTTTACAATCTTTTTTTCAAATGGTTCATCAATCCGAAACCATACGTCAGCTCCCACGGCAGATTGTACCAGTTTGGGAGAGGGTTCATAGATATGGATATTCGTCCCTGGGGGAATGAGGATTTCCGTTTGGATGGTATCGCCCCCAATTCGATCGACAAGATAGGCATAAGGGGCAATGGTGACCAAAACCGTTGGTTGCATCGGCTTTTCTTGTTGCGAGCAAGAAAAGAAAAGAGGAAGGAATAGAAGGAAAAAAAGCTTTTTAATCATAGGTACACAAGATACAGGCTTTCGGTTTTTACTTGCTAGATAAGACTTGAATCCTCTACCCTTTCCGCCGAGGAGGAGTGTCCGAGTGGCCGAAGGAGCACGCTTGGAAAGCGTGTAAACGTGATAAGCGTTTCATGGGTTCGAATCCCATCTCCTCCGTGTGATAGGGCAAAAGCTCCGGTGGAGCTTTTGTGGAGGATTCGAAGTGGAATTGGCGAAGCCATGGAACCGGGCGAGACCCATCTCCTCCGTAATATCGATAGGTGGGCAAGTTGAATTATTACAAATTTTCTTGAAAAAAATCGTGAGAAGGTGAAAAAAAGAAAATTATGCGATGTCCATTTTGCAATCATGAAGAGTCTAAGGTAACGGATTCTCGCAATTCCGATCAGCCCAATGCGATTCGCCGCCGTCGCGAATGTCTGCGGTGTTTGCGTCGTTTCACTACTTTTGAAACGGTTGATCTCACAATCCAGGTACAAAAACGAGATGGACACTATGAGGATTTCCAGCAGGATAAACTCATCAAAGGTCTAGATGCTGCGTGTCATCATACTCGTATCAGCCATCAACAGGTTTGTGAAATCGCCTATAAAATTACTGCAGAACTTATGGATAGACAAGTCCGTGATATTGATGCGACTGAACTTGGAAAACTCGTCATGTCCTATTTGCAAAAACTCGATATGGTCGCATATATTCGCTTTGCATGTGTCTACAAACGCTTTAAAGATGTTGACGAACTGAAAGTTGAAATAGAAAATATTGTACCTCATAATCAACAGGAGACTGCCAATGCCACTAAAAAAAGCTGAAATTGAAAAATTTAAGCAGCGACTTCTTGAACTTCGCGCTGAAATGACCAAGATGGTGAAAGAGGTCAGTGATGATGTAAAAAATGAAGAAAAGGTAAAGGGCTATTCGCAACATCAGGCGGATGAGGGTACAGATGATTTTGATCGGACCATCAGTCTACAACTCACCAATAAAGAACTCGGGATCTTGAAACATATCGATCGGGCACTCGAAAAAATCGAAGAGGGAACTTATGGTATTTGCGATATCACGGAAGAAGAAATCCCGATCAAACGTCTCGAAGCAATCCCTTACGCTACAATGACAGTGACTGCCCAAGAAAAATTCGAACAAGGGCAGATCACTTAGAAATTTGATGCGAAGACTTGCTATTTTTCTCCTTATCCTCTTTTTTGATTTTTCTACGAAGTATTGGGTGGCACATCATTTGCCTCTCATTCAGCCCTATTTGGGGTATCCTTTTGGCGGGATCGGCATCTTAGATACAACTCTGTTCAAGATCTCCATCGTCCATACGACCAATACGGGAACGGCCTGGGGATTTTTAGCCAATTATCAAGGGCTTCTCCTCTTCTTTCGGATTTTCATCACATTAGGGATCATAGCTTATCTGATTTTCTTCAAACCGCAAAAACGCCTTATGATGCCTCTTACTTGCATAGCTGCTGGAGCACTTGGCAACATCATCGACTTTTTTCTCTATGGTCATGTCATCGACATGTTTTATCTGATTTTCTACAAGTATTCCTATCCGATTTTCAATGTTGCCGACAGTGCGATTTTCCTCTCGGTCATGTACTTACTTTTCACTTCAAAAAAAATCAAACTCCGGCGCCATGTCTCTTCCCATTGATCATTCCACATCAGAACTACAAGTCTCAAAGTCTCGCAAAATCCCTCTTCTACTTGATGAAAATGAAATGGAAGCGCTTTTTGCCAAGCTGAAACCTTTTTCGATTTTTGATGTTTCACGTCCTGTCACCTTAGAATCCGCCCAAATCCCTCTCCAGCATTTTCTTGAGCAGTATGCTCAATATGTGCATGGGATTCGTGAGGGGACACTGATTGATGAAAAAAGTCTGCAACATCTTTTTTCCGCAGTCTTTACAACATCGCCAGATCTACTCTACGCAATGCCACTGAAGGAAAACAAATATCTCATCAAAGCAAGGCGTCCTGTGGTTCAACTCCAGCGCCATCACTTCATCTATTCGGACGGCTTTTATTCGGGAATAATAGGGGAGGAAAGCATCACGTGGGGAATCCAATTTTCTTACCCACACCTATTTCTCGACACGAAAACTGGGATCATTGGAAAAGTGGAAAAAAATGATCGATTTCCCAATACTGCGCTTTTTCATCTTCTGACAAAATGGGTGCGTGACAATACATCGGCTACCCCTTTTTGCATGAAAGAAAAACGGATGAATCAACCGATCCGCTTAGGGAAAAAGTGTTTTTCCTGGATCAATAACCACCCAGAATTAAAAGAAAGAGGGCTTTATGTTGCAGCAAGAAAAAATCCATCAACTACTCATTGAAAAAAGAAAGACTCTTGCAATAGCAGAATCTTGCTCAGGAGGACATTTAGCAGCGAAATTCACTTCGATCCCGGATGCTTCTAAATATTTTCTCGGTTCGATGATCACCTATTCCAATGCGCTGAAAGAAAAAGTTCTCAATGTCTCGAAAGAGACCTTGCGCGTTTCTGGTGCTGCCTCTCGTGAGACGGCAGATGAAATGCTCATCGGTCTGATGAAGCTCTCCGATGCCGATTTTGGCATTGCCGTGACAGGCATTGCTGGCCCTTCAGGTGGCACCAAAGAAAAACCCATCGGCACAGTTTTCATTGCCGTTGGGGTTAGAGCGAAAAAGCCCCACATCATCGAATGCCATTTTGAGGGAGATCGCGCCTCAATTATGGAAGCAAGTTGTCAAAAAGCTCTTGAAGAGTTCTCCTATCTTATTCAGGATTAACTCTATACAAATCTACTCTCATCTTAATACTCCTGATAAATTAGGGAAAAAAGTATAATAGTTGCATGAAATATATCTTAATAGATTCTGGGAATCAGAAAAAATTTGAGCGTTTTGGGCCCGTTTCAGTGGTTCGTCCATGCAGTCAAGCTCTTTGGAAACCGAAACAAGAAAATTGGGACTCTGCAGATGCCATTTTTTCCAGAGAAGAGGGAAACAATTGGCAAGGAAATGTTCCCAAAGAATGGTTGATTGAACATGATGAACTCAAGTTTAAAATTGCTCCGACCGAATTTGGCCACCTCGGCATTTTCCCTGAACATGTTTTTTTATGGAAATGGGCAGCAAGGCTAGTCAAAAAAAACAGCTCTGTTCTCAATCTCTTTGCTTATTCGGGTGGAGCAACGCTCGCACTTGCTAGAACAGGAGCCTCTGTCTGTCATGTGGATGCCTCACTCGGGATGATCAAATGGGCTCGAAAAAATGCTGTCCTAAATGGTTTGGAAAAGCGCCCTATTCGATGGATTATGGATGATGCGATGAAATTTCTAAAAAGAGAGATTCGAAGGGGCAGACGCTATGATGGCATCTTACTCGATCCCCCAAGTTTTGGCAGAGGACCCAAAGGAGAGGTATTTAAGATTGAACGGGATATTCGCCCGCTTTTAGAATGTTGCAAACAGCTTCTGAGTGACCGTCCCCTTTTTTTTGCATGTTCGAATCATACGAATGAGATCACCCCGATGGTCCTGCAACATCTTTTAGAAGAGATTCTTCCTGGCAAAATAGAAGCAGGTGAACTGCTCTTAAAAAGCGAAGTAGGCTGCGATATTCCAACAGGCAGCTATGCGAGGTGGAAGCCGTGAAGCTCACGAGTATGCAAAATCCACAAGTGAAAGCAGCAGTGAAGTTGCAAAATCGTCGAGAGAGGGATGAGACCGGGCTTTTTCTTATCGAGGGATATCGGGAACTCTGCCGCGCATCTGATGGGGGAGTGACGATTCAAAAGGTCTTTTTCTGCCCAGAGCTTTTTTTAGGAGAAAATGAAGATTCCCTGATTGCAGGAATTGAAGCATCTGGAGGCGCTGCCTTTGCTTGTACCAAAGCCGTTTTTGCCAAATTGTCCTATCGAGACCGCCCAGATGGCCTTCTCGGAATTGGCGTGCAAATGAAGAGCTCTTTGGGAGTTTTGAGCACCCAATTGAGTCAAAATCCCTTGCTTCTCATCGCAGAAGGAATTGAAAAGCCGGGCAATCTCGGTTCGATCATGCGATCGGCTGATGGAGTTGGAACTGATGGGGTGATCGTCTGTGATCGATGTACCGATATCTACAATCCCAACGTCGTGCGCGCTAGTGTTGGGACTTTGTTTACCTTGCCCGTTGTAGAGGCGACTGGTGCGGATGCTTTTTTATGGCTCAAAGAGCATAAGATTCAGGTGCTTGCTACTTCTCCTTCAGCTGAGCTCGAGTTTACAGAAGCAGATTTGCGAGGACCTGTTGCCCTTGTCGTTGGGACAGAACAGCTGGGACTCACAGAGATGTGGATGAATGCCGCGGACCATAAAGTTTCGATTCCGATGAAGGGGATAGCAGACTCACTCAATGTGGCCACTGCAACGACCCTCCTTCTCTACGAAGTGCTCAGGCAAAGAAAAATAGGGTATCCTCTTGAAACCGATCTTCTGCGATAATCATCTTCTCGTTCTCGAGAAGCCTGCCGGGATTGCAACCCAGCCCGATTTCCATGAAGAGGCTAGGGCTTGGGTGCAAGAGGCCTTTGCAAAGCCAGGAAAAGCCTTTCTCGAGCCGATCCATCGCCTTGATAAACCAGTCAGTGGAATTGTCCTTTTTGCTCGGACAAGCAAAGCGCTTCAAAGACTCAATGAAGCCATGCGAAAGAAACAACTACGCAAGTTTTATCTCGCTTGGGTAGAGGGAATTGTCGAAAAAGAAGGAACTTTGGAGCACAATCTCACCCATGGCAATTTTCGTGCCCACATCGATGCAGAAGGAAAAAAAACGATTTTGCATTTCCGGCGCTTAGAAACCAAAGAGAACGTTTCTCTTGTTGAGATTGAGCTTGAAACAGGGCGCTACCATCAAATTCGGGCGCAATTTGCTACAATTGGCCATCCAGTGCTTGGGGATCAAAAATATGGAGCAAAAGAAAGGAAAGACAAAATCGCTTTGCATCACCATATGCTCAAAATTTCCCATCCTGTTTCGAAGGAAGAAGTGATTTTCCGATGTCCTGCTTCTTTTGTTTAGGCGATGGACGCAAACAAAATGAGAGGAGATATTTCTCCTCTCGAAATATTTGTATTTAATCGATTTTTTTCCGTTAGGGCTTTATTAGGCGTTGGGTCCTTTTCCTTCTGGAGGCCCGTGATAAATCGAAATTATCACCCCATCGGACAATTTTATAAGCTCTACTCCTGGAGTTTGAGGACAGGGTACGACGCGATGGTAACCGGCCTCTCCTTTTACTTCCCCGCGAGCTTTTTTTTCTGTGTTTTTTTAGTTGCTTTTCTTTTAGCCCATATTCCGCGGGTTGAAGCGTAAACCATTTTTTTTAAATAAGATAAGTGAGAGCTAGACAATTGTGGCTTTGGAGGTTAGGCTTAACTCCTTAATTTTTACTATAGAGGAGTATATGGCAAGCAAATTTTCTAGTAAAGACTTTAACCACCTTGGAATTGTAGCAATAGTTTGCGATCAAATTGGATTAGTTGATGCAATTGATGCAATGATCCCTCCTGATCCTAGAGCAGATCTTACCATAGGGGAAACGATTAAACTGATGGTGATTAATGGGCTAGTGCTCTGTCATGATTAAAATTTAGGACGCAAACTAAAATCAATTTACCCTAAAATCAAAGACTGACAGGGCACTAGGGTTTACCTCTCGTCCCCTTTATCTTGAATCTCAGTTTTTTCAAAGCAAGCCCATTAACCGACTTATTGGCCGAAATGTACCATCTGAACAAATCACCGACGATCGATTAGGTCGCTGTTTAGATCGCTGTTTTACATATGGATGTAGCGAGCTGTTTGCCAAAGTAGCCACTCGAGCTGCCCTTACCTATGGAGTAGATCAACGCTTTCGTCACCTCGATACTACCAGTATGAACGTGGAAGGGGAGTGCGAAGAAGAAGGCATAGGCCTTATAAGATTTGGATATTCAAAAGATCACAGATCTGACCTTAAACAGTTTATGATCTCTCTGATGTCGAGCAAAGATGGAGATGTGCCCCTTCTTGCCCAAACCATTGCCGGCAATAGCTCAGACAAAACACACTTTAGGGAAGTTCTCCAGTCCTTGAAAAACCAAATGGATCCCCAGGAACCATTTTATTACGTTGCTGATAGTGCCCTTTATAACAAAGAGACCATTGGAACAATCTCCGAAAAAATGATGTGGATCACCCGGGTACCAGAAACATTGAAAGCTGCTAAATCACTAACCCGGAGCATCCCCTTAGAAAACATGGAAGAAATAGGCAATGGCTATCGATTGGTAGAAATCGGGAGTCAATATGGAAACATCCCTCAGAGATGGGTTCTTGTATTTTCTGAACAAGCACAAAAGAGAGAAAAAAAGACTTTGGAGAAGAGGATCAAAAAAGAAATCGAAGAAAAAGGCAAAGTCCTAAAAAACCTTCGCTCAAAAGAATTTGGTTGTCAGAAAGATGCCCTTACGGCGCTTCGCTCTTTTGAAAAAAAAGCTCAAATACCTCAAGTGTCAACAAGTACAACTGGAAGAAAAACCAACTTACCAAAAAAGAGGACGCCCCACAAAAGGATCCTCTGCAAAAATTGTGTTCCGTATACAAGCCTTACTTGAAAGAGACGAAGAAAAAATTGGGCAGTTAATTAGCGAGAAAGGAAAATTCATTATTGCAACCAACGAATTAGATGAAATCAAGCTACCCAAAGAAGAGATGCTAGAGTGTTACAAGGGACAACAGTCCGTAGAGAGGGGATTTCGGTTTCTGAAAGATCCCTTTTTTCTCACCTCATCAGTATTCCTAAAAAAGGACACCCGAATCGTAGCGCTGAGCATGATCATGTGCTTATGCCTGCTTGTTTACACCTTAGCTCAGCGACTATTGCGTCATCGAATTCTCCAGACAGAGAAGAAAGTGGCAAATCAAAAAGGAAAACCAACAGATCGGCCGACCATACGATGGATTTTTCAAGTGTTTGAAGGCATTCATGTTCTGCTGATAAAAGGTAAAAACACGACTAAAGAACAAGTGCTTAATCTCTACCCGGAGAGGCAGTTGATCCTTGAGCTTCTGGGACCCTCTTTTCAAAAAATCTATGAAAACGCTGCTTAACCCGCGGAATATGGG
>QIGB01000104.1 GCA_003228815.1 Chlamydiota bacterium
AAAAGCATGCCAAAGAAAGCGCTTGATTTACTCCTTGATCCCTCAGAAACACTGAAGCTTTTAACGAATGCTTAACTTTGCAGGCGTCCTGAGAGGACACTACAACTTTCAAAGAAGCTTATCTGCGGGAGTATAAGAAAGAACCTGAAATCTTTTTAAAAGTGGGTAGCTGGGAAGTCGTTGCAAATTTAGCAGCAGAAGGGCTTGGCATTGGATATTTTCCTGACTATGTAGCTCAAAAAAAACAACATATTTTAATTCCCTGTTATCAGAACCTTCTTTTGCCAAAATATGAGATTTGCTCATTACATTTAGCGGGAATGAAAATTAGAAAAAGTAGTCGAATCTTTCTCTCATATTTCCAGCTATGAGTCTTTAAGCATGTTAGCATTGACGAGAGTTCATTCGAAATTTCTCAACTCCAAAAAAGACCAGGAGGTCCAGGTCTTTTTATTGGAGATGGGGTGAAGTATTCATAATTTTTGATTGGACATCGACTCTATCCCCGAGTTTGTCGGCCAGTCTTATTTGTGATATCTTTAAAGCTATCAAAAAGAAAGATGATGATTCTTTTCAGGAATCTATATGTTGATTTTTGATTGCATGAATGATATCATAGGGGAAGAGAGGTAAGGTATCGGGAGATCACCATGAGGAAATCTAAAAAGTCGGAAAAATTATTGCTTGAGCAAATAGCTGATTTAGCGCGATCTTTAGCGCAGCAACAAAGAGGGCTTTCCATAGGGCAGCTGATCGCACTGATTCGAGCGCAACTTACCATGTCGCAACGCGCTGTGGCTAAAAGGGCTCACGTGCCGCAGGCCACTGTATCGAAAATTGAATCAGGGCGCCAGCAGCCTACCATTTCCACGTTGAATAGGATTCTTGATGCACTCGAATGCGATCTACTTATAACAGCGGTTCCGAGGGTCAGTTTAGAGGAGATTCGGCATAGGCAGGCGGGCAAAAAAGCTAAAAAGAGGATTGAATATTTACAGGGAACCATGAGTCTGGAGAAGCAGATGCCCGATCAAAGATTGTTAAAGGAGATGATAGAAGAGGAGTTAAAAAAACTTTTGGGTTCTTCAGGGCCAGAACTATGGGATGAAGGGTTGTGAGGTTCGAGTGCCCCGAAGGCGCAACGCCAATCAACGATATTAGTGGTCTGAAACCAAAGTGGGTGAAGACTCGGGAAGATCTGAACCAGGTAGAAGTTGAGAATATTTCCTATGCCATGAGCAAATACGTGCTCAAACCTGTTGGGTTACCAGAGAACTGGTTTACTGTCTCCATCCTTCAGAAAATTCACCGTGATATGCTAGGCGAAGTGTGGGACTGGGCTGGTAATTTTCGTACCGTAGGGACCATCCCCGTCGGGGTACCCCCGGTTCGGATCAGAAGAGATCTTGAAAGCCTATGTAGCGATGTGTCTTTCTGGAGTCTCGAAGGGGCTGAGCTAACCTTATTAGAGCAGACAGCGAGGATTCATCATCGACTAGTCTCTATCCATCCATTTTCCGATGGTAATGGCAGGTTTTCGAGACTTGTAGCAGACCGTTATCTCAAAGCTTGGAAGTGCCCTATTCCCCGTTGGCCAGCAGATCTTGGTAACAATGGGCAACACCGAAAGCTCTATATTGAATCACTACAGGAAGCTGATAAGGGTGACTTGGAGCCTCTTATTCGCTATATGGAGGATCATGGTACAAAAGATCCTGCTCTGAGTGAATTGTTGGGGCATAGCTTTTTTAGGCAGTATCATAAAGGTGTATGGTTGGAACTTTTGGTAAAAGCGCACATACGTCGTGGGTATGATGTAGACGATGTGAAGAATACTGGCCATCGACCACTAAATATTGCGATGAATTACGGACTTAAAAACATTATCCTGCTTCTTTTGGATAGCGGAGCAAAGTTTCGAGAGAGGGATAGATCGGGGCTTAATGCTTTTGAGTCGGCTATAAATCGAGAACTCTACGATATAGCCTATGAGATTTATATCAGAGGTTATCCTTACACACCTAGACACCCGAACCAGAACCTCAAGGTTTCCTATCAGAGCCTGTATAAATTTGATCAGCTCTATTTTTAGCAGAAAAGCAGAAGATTCTGCTTTTCTAATGCGGATGGAAGCGCCCGAGGCCGAATTCTCATTCCTGAGGACCTCAACCCGTTTGGGTTACAGAGGATCGAAATTGTGCTATAGCAGTATTCATTGATGAGGTTCAGTATCTCAGTAGAAAAGAGCTAGGTGCTTTGATTATGTCAATTACATACTGCACAAGCCTGTTATGCAAAACTTTTAACTGGGAAAAATTTGCATTTCCTTATAGGATTCTTTTTAGGTTTATTTTTGTGAGTAACTTAGATGAAAAAAGGCGAAATCATTCTCTATACCACAGAGGATAATCAAGTTTCTATCCAATTGAAAGCTCAAGAGGGAACTGTTTGGTTGACTCAAGCAGAAATTGCAACTCTTTTCGAAACCACCCCTCAGAACATCACACTTCATATTAATAGTATTTATGAAGAAAAAGAACAACAAGTTGGGTCAACTTGTAAGGAACTCTTACAAGTTCGTTCTGAGGGAAGGCGTGAGATACAGCGAAAACTTAAGTTCTATAATCTCAATATGATACTGGCAATTGGATATCGAGTTCGCTCTCATAGAGGAACACAATTTCGCAGGTGGGCAACAACTCATTTACAAGAATACCTCATCAAGGGATTTGTAATGGATGATGCTCGTCTAAAGGAACCAGGTGGTGGGGATTATTTTGATGAGTGGCTGGAGCGTATCCAAGAAATTCGTGCTTCAGAGAAGCGTTTTTATCAAAAGGTGCGAGATATTTATGCCACTGCAGTAGATTATGATCCCAGAAGCGATCAGGCTCAGCTATTTTTTAAAAAGGTTCAGAATAAGATGCTTTGGGCAACGACGCATCATACAGCAGCAGAGATCATTGCTGAACGAGCTGATCCGAGATTTCCTAATATGGGCCTTACAAGCTGGAAAGGGAATCGTGTTCGGCAGCAAGATGTTACAATAGCCAAAAACTATCTTAGCCAATCGGAAATTGAAGAATTAAATCGGATTGTCGTTATGTACCTTGATTATGCTGAAGATCAAGCAAGGCGTCGTAAAACCTTGACCATGGGTGAATGGAAGGAGAAACTGGATATTTTTCTTAGCTTTAATGAGAGGGATCTTCTTGATCATGCAGGTAAAGTTTCAGCTCAAGTTGCAGAAAAACTTGCTCTAGAGCGATATGAAGCATTTGATGAAAAACGACGGCAGGAGGAAAGGAGAATTGCTGATGCTGAAGATGTGGCACTTTTGGAATCACTTCAGGAAAAGGCAAAAGTAATTGAGAAAGAGGTGAAATCTTGAGGATATGAAAAAAAAATCTACAATACAAGATGAGATAACAATTCCAATAACGCCTCAAGACCTGCCCATAGAGGAATTAAAAAAACTCATTGATAGCAATTGCATTCAAGAGGAGCTTCCTTTTGAACTATTGGCTATCCATTATCCAAGTTTGCTTGAAGAGTGGTACCCAGGTTATCCCGCAGTTCCGCGTATGATGACACAAGAAGATCCTATTTGTTGCCAAGGAGTTATCGAAAAAGGGATGTTGGCTATTAAAGATATCCCAGGTTTAGAAAATTCTTCTGTTCCTATAGAAGGCAATCCTCCTTTAGAGGGAGAATATGAGGTGTGGCTTAAGAAAAGCGAAGATGGTGCATGGTTTATTCATGTTGTTGTAGAAGATCAGTAAGTCTGCTATCCTAAGCCGATATGTCTCCTCTGATTGAGTTTCGAGGCGTTTCTAAACGCTATTATCGCGCTAAACATCCTGAAGTGCATGCTCTGCGTCATGTGAATCTCTCAATAGAAAAAGGGGATATTTTCGGGATCATTGGTCTCTCCGGCGCTGGGAAATCGACTCTCCTGCGTTGCCTTTCCATGCTCGAAAAACCTTCTATTGGAAGAATTTTCATTCATGGTCAAGAAATTACCAATTTGGATGAATCTTCTCTTCGCAATGTGCGGATGCAGATGGGGCTTATTTTCCAGCATTTCAATCTTTTTTCTTCCAGGACAGTAAGGGGCAATATTGCTTATCCGATGGAAATTGCAAAAATTGCCAAAGAAGAACGGGGGAGGCGGGTCAGTGAGTTGTTGGGACTTGTTGGTTTGACGGAGCAGAAAGATGCTTATCCCGCTCAGCTCAGCGGTGGTCAAAAACAACGCGTTGGAATCGCACGTGCTCTTGCTAATGCTCCAGAGATCCTCCTTTGCGATGAAGCCACATCGGCTCTCGATCCCAAGACGACACAGGAAATTTTAGCTCTCATTAAAGACCTGCAGGAAAAGCTCGAGCTCACTGTGGTTTTGATTACGCATGAAATGGAAGTGGTCAAACAGATCTGCAATAAAGTAGCCGTACTCGAAGGAGGAGAAGTTGTTGAAACTGGCAAAATTTCTGAAGTTTTTATAGAACCCAAGCATCCTGCGACAAAAAAATTTGTTGAAAAAACCATTCACGAAATCCCAAGCTACTTACTTTCTGGGAAGGGAAAAGTTCTTCATCTGCATTTCAAAGGGGAAAAAGCAGATCAACCGATTATTACTCAGATGGTGAAGAAATTTAATGTTGACGCCAACATTCTGCTTGGATGGATCGATTCTTTGCAAACGGTAACAGTTGGAAATTTGGTCATTGAGCTCACAGGAGATTCTCTGGACGAGGCGATTGCTTTTCTTAGAGACCAAGGAGTACGAGTAGAGGAGAGAGAGCTATGACTGAGAGCAATTTTGCATTGGCCCTTCGCCTTCTTCCCGGTGCAACATGGGAAACCATTTACATGGTTTTTGTCTCGGCTTTTATTGGTCTATTGATTGGACTTCCCCTTGGGGTGATTTTATTTGTGACTGGCAAGGGGCAAATCGCAGAGAGACAGCGTGTGCATCAAGTTTTGAGTGTCATTGTCAACATTGGAAGGTCTTTTCCTTTTGCAATTTTGATCATTGCCCTCATTCCGTTTACCCGCTTCATTGTGGGAACGGGTTTGGGGACGACGGCTTCGATCGTTCCGCTCTCAATTGCAGCAGCTCCCTACATCGCTCGCATTTGCGAAGTGTCGTTGCAATCGGTGAGTACAAGTCTTATTGAAGCTGCGCTTGTGATGGGATCAACCCCTATTCAAATCATACGAAAGGTTCTACTCCCTGAATCGTTGCCAAATTTCATTGCCAGTTTTACGGTTGCCGTTGTCAATCTGGTTGGATACAGTGCAATGGCAGGACTCGTCGGTGGGGGAGGCCTTGGGACTGTTGCGATCCAGTATGGTTACCAGCGATTCAATGGAATGCTCATGTTTTGGACGGTTGTCCTCCTTATCCTAATTGTGATCGCGATTCAATGGGTAGGAGGAAAACTTGCAAAGTCTATTAGCCATAGAAGAGGTTTAGGATGAAAAAGTGGATTCTTGTTCTGGTGCTTGTTTTTGGCTGCGCAAAAAAAGAAGAAGATAAAAATACCCTCAAGGTAGCGGCTTCTCCTGTGCCACACGCACAAATACTCGAATTTGTGAAACCCATCTTAAAAGACCAAGGGATCAATCTAAAAATCATTGAAGTGGATGACTACAATATCCCCAATCGCTCCCTTGCAGAAAAAGAAGTCGATGCCAACTTTTTTCAACATGCTCCTTTCATGGAACAGCAAATCAAAGCGTTTGGATACAAAATCCAATGCTATGCACGCATTCACTTGGAACCCATGGCTATTTATTCTGAAAAACTCAAATCAATCGATGAAATTCCCAACGGGGGGACAATTGCCCTGCCCAATGATCCTACCAATGAATATCGCGCTCTAGCCATTCTGCAGAAAAAAGGTCTCATCAAAGAAGGCGCGACCCTCCAAGCAACGAAGGCCGATATTCAAAGCAATCCCAAAAATCTTAAGTTTCAAGAAATCGATGCGGCGATGCTTCCCCGAACTTTACGTGATGTTGATGCTGCTGCCATTCCGACAAATTATGCCTTGCAAGGAGGTCTCAATCCGTCGCGCGATGCTCTTGCCATGGAAAGTGTTGATTCGCCTTATGCGAATATTCTCACCATACGCGATGGCGATGACAAAGACCCTCGACTAGAGGCTTTGAGAAAAGAGTTGCTTTCAGACAAAATGCGCGCCTTCATCTTAGAAAAGTATCAGGGCGCTGTGATCCCTGTTTTAGCGGATTGCCGCTGAATTTATAAAAAATGCGGCCATATTTTTGTTAAGTTTCTGAATGTTCTAATTCAATTGGGTCCGAGCCAGTTTTTGTAGTGTGTGCGGACTTCTTCACTTCTTGGCTAATTTCTATAGCACGAAGGTCTGCTAGATGGGCCTGCTGAGAATAGTGATCTGCACCTTTCCAACACTTAACAAATCCTATAGCTAGGGCAGCAGGGAGAATAAAAGCTAGGCCACTCAAAGCAAAAAAAGTCAATGCAATAATGCTTACGACCCTGGTAAAGAGCCCATAGTTACTTGCAATAGTTGCAAAGGCAAGGAATTCCAAATAAGCTGTTACAAGAGCTGCAATGACACAAGCGATTGATTTCATGCGTTCAAAAGAAGCATTGCTACGGCATTCATCCGCAATTTTATGACACATTTCACGGCTGTCAATTTTGTCAAAGTGATATGTAGGATATCCAGCTTTTGTTTCGAAGTATTGTGAACCTATAGACATGCTTTACCTCCAAGTTAGATTGTTGAAAGTCAAAGAGTCTAAAACGTTTTAGCTTTGTTGCCAATGAAGTTTTTGCAAACGCCCTCTAAAAGGGGTGTTGCAAATGCATGCCTCGGATGTAGAAGCTCTTCAAACAAAGGCGAACTCGACTCGAGTGTTCCTAGATACATCCTCTAAGATACGCGATGGCGATGACAAAGATCCTAGACTAGAGGCTTTGAGAAAAGAGTTGCTTTCAGACAAAATGCGCGCCTTTATACTTGAGAAGTATCAAGGCGCAGTGATTCCTGTTTTATCAGATTGTCGTTGAATTTAGAGAAAGTAAGGCCAATTTTTATTAAGTTTCTGAAGGGTTAAATTCAACTGGGTCAGTACCAGTAGAAGTTTGAGCCTTCTTCACTTCTTGGCCAATTTCTGCAGCCCGAAGGTCTGCTAAATGCGCCTGCTGATTATAATGATTGGCAGTGTTCCAATAGATAAAAAATCCTGCTCCTAAAGCGATAAAGGGAAGAACGACTACGCCAATTTCATGGAAATGCGAAGCAATTGCTACTAAGGCAATAATGGTGACAACCAAGGTAAAGAGACCATAGTTACTGGCTATAGCTGCAAAGGCAAGGAATCCCAAATAAGCTGTTGCGAGAGCTGCAACGACGCAAGCTACTGATTTCATGCGTTCGAAAAAAGCATTGCTGCGGCATTCATCCGCAATTTTGTGACACATTTCACGGCTGTCAATTTTATCAAAGTGATATGTAGGATATCCAGCCTTTGTTTCGAAGTATTGAGAACCTATAGACATGCTCTACCTCCTAGTAAGAATATTGGTAAACAAAGAGTCTAAAACATTTTAGCTTTGATGCCAATGTGGTTTCGCTAAGAGGGGTGTTTGCGCAATTAAATACAGCCTCGAAGATACTCGATGAGTTCTTCTTTTTGAGGATGCTTAGGTTCCGATGGGAGCAAACCATCCATCCACTTTTCAAATTGTGGAGAAGATTCGTTTGTTTTATCGTTGTATAAATCCAATGTCAAACCGCTAGTGCAATGGCCTTTTTTACTAGGGGATCCCAAACGATATAAGTCATAGAATTGGGCAAATCCGACACTTATCCAGTAAGCTGGTTTTTGATCAGATTTTCTTGGGGTCGCTCTTTTTAACATGTATGCGATCACATCAACACGATCCTCATCCGTCTTCACCTGTCCAAGTGAATCTTTCATCATTTGGGTGAGTTTTTGAATTGCATCCTTTGCCCAGGTTTCGGGATTTTCTTGATTAAAAGAACAAATGGTTTCGTTTCGATATTTGATTACAAGAACATGTTTATAGTCTTCGAAAACTCGATCGCCTGTAACATGTTTTATGCTCTTTTCAATATTTTCTAGCCCATTTTGAATTCTCTGCTTAACATCGCTTTCTGTAATCGGTGTCGAGATGTGCTCTACTTGTTTTCGAAAAAAACAGGGAAATATTTTTTTTATCCAACGGAGAATTGTGGCAAAAAAAGTCTGAATATAACTAGTGCTCTGTCATGATTAAAATTTAGGACGCAAACTAAAATCAATTTACCCTAAAATCAAAGACTGACAGGGCACTAGTCGAACATGAGGTAAGCGTTGAGGCAACATTTAGAGGTTTGGAATCGGTTGTCTTTTGACCCACTTCTGGGCTAGTACTTCCAATATTAGGATTTCTTATTGGATTAAGATGCTGTGAAACAATGGGCATAATTTACCTCCAGAAAAAGGAGAGATTTTAAAACAGTTTTAGCTTTGTTGCCAATGTGTTTTTGCCATGGCAAAAATGGGGCCAGCAATTTTTTTGATGGGATAGATGGAGAATAGAGGACCGAGAACAACACCGGTACCCAGAGTAGTAAAAAACCACTTCATCGCCATGTGAATGCCGCCACCGGGACCCCAAAGTTTTACGAGAAGAAGGCCTGTCCCTATAAAGGAGAGCCCAGTTGTCAAAGCTAAGATGGCAATGCTCGTAATGAGGGCTAATGTGCCGAAGCCAAGAGCTTTGAGGATCTCGTAGCGGTTGTTGTCTTTAGGCTCTGGCGCTAGCGAGATCTGGGATCTTAAGTCTTGCGCAGTGGGCCTGTGCGTAGAGGTGGTTGCCATAATTCCAATGTTCCTTGGCTTGAGTAAAAAATGGTTTACTATATTCACTTACCTTTGGAAGGGCGAATGCTCCAACTGCTAAGCCTCCAAGGAGCATGAGCAGTCTATGTAATGGGGGGATGATCACGAGGGGAAAGGCGAAAATGCCGACGGCCATCATTCCAATTTTGATGGCGATGAGGGCCGCTCCTGTAAGCAAAAGAGCCGCTCCACCGCCCAGAACGGCTGTGCCTAAAGCCTTAAGCCTTTCCATCCGAGCATCTGAAGTGCATTGGGTGGCCACTTCTGTGGCTTGATCCTTGTATTCGAGGTTATCTAAATTGACCGAATACCAACCGGTTTTTACATCTTTAGTATAAAAATCATTTGCATCTGTGCTGGCAATAACTGACATAATTAATCCTCCGAATTATTATTTGTAAGTATTATAGCAAATTAAATGAATTATGAAAATAAGATTAGATTTTTTAATTACCAGATTGAACTTTTTTTGAGGCGGGTGAGGAGCTTGTAGCGATTGTGGTTATTAGGCTTTGGCGCTAGCGAGAGCTACGGCCTTAAGTCTTGCATTGGAGGCCTGTGAATAGAGTTCATCGCCATATTTCCAGTGATCCTTGGCTTCCATAAAAAGTGGTTCACTATATTGGATGATCATGATCATGAGGGGAATGGCTAAAATGCCGGCGATCATCATACTAATTTTAATGGCTATCAGGAATACTCCTGTAAGCAAAAGAGTCACTCCTCCGCCCAGTACGGCTGCACCCAAGGCCTTAAGCCTTTCCATCCGAGCATCTGAAGTGCATTTGATGGCAACTTCTGTGGCTTGATCCTCGTTTACGATGTTGCTGAAATCGACTGAATACCTACCTGTATATTCTTCATCTTGAATATAAATATTATTTGCATCTGATGAGCTGGGAATAGCTGACAAGATTAAATCCTTCGAATTGTGTTTCGGAAGTATTATAGCATGTGAATGAAATAAAGAAAAAGTGAGGCTAAATTTATTACCAAATAGGGCTTTTTTTGAGGCGGGCGAGGAGCTCTTTTGGATCAGTGATTTCATCATTCACGGCAATCCGCATGGCTTCTTCGAGAAGATCGCCTAGCTTTTCTCCTGGCTCGATCCCTTCTTGGATGAGTTGTTCTGCTCGAAGATAGGGGTTTTTCGTGCGAATGCGCTCGATGTGTTTTTGTAAAAGTTCTTGCCGTTTTTGCTCTCTTTCGAGAAAAGCGCTTGGTTTTTTTTGTTTGGCCGCAATCATTTTGAGGCCAATCTCACTGTGCGGATCTGCATAGAACTGGGCCCATTCAATTTTTTCGAGTTTTTGGAGCCATTCGTCTGGCATATTGAAGAGCGTGCCAGCATGGTGATAGAACTTAATAAAGGCTTTTTCTTTGTTCGAGACTTTGAGGTAATCAGAGAGGACAGAGACTTGATCGAGGTCATGTTTGGGGAAAAGCTCGAGAAGTTCGCCAAAAGTAGGGGAGCCTTCAGGGAATTTCTCGATGTGTCGGACCCGTCTTTGGATTTCTCTTAAGGGGATATTTTTGAGCTCAGAAAAGATGGTTGGAAGGAGGCCGAGTTCGTGCAAGAGGATAAGGCCGGTATCAAAATGGGCAAACTGAGACATCTTTTTGAACTCTTGCCAGATCCGCTCCATTGCAACAGCAGGGATGAGATCTTGGGCGTGGCCGCGAATGGCATTCAGTGTTTCCTCTTCAATCGGGAAGCCAAAGCGGGTGGAATAGCGGACTGCGCGCATCATCCGTAGGCGATCTTCGAAAAATCTCTCGTCGGGATTGCCAATGGCTCGGATAATCCCCTTTTGCAGATCTTCTTGTCCTTCGACATAATCATAGATGGTTTCTGTGATGGGATCATAGAACATTCCGTTGATGGTGAAATCACGCCTTTGTGCATCTTCTTTTGGAGCGGCGGGATCGATGCCGGTGGGTCTTCGTCCATCGATATAGCCGCGGTCTTTTCGAAAGGAAGCCACTTCAAAATGGTATCCTTCTTCGACGACAATGACAATACCAAAAGCCACACCGACGGGAATGGTTTTGGAAAAAAGGTTCTGCACTTCACTCACTGTTGCGTCTGTTGCAATGTCGATGTCATCTGAAGGGCGCTGCATCAAAAAGTCGCGTACCCATCCGCCGGTAAAATAAGAGGTGAAGCCGGCATCTTGCAGTTTTTGCACAACCGCGGTTGCATTTTTTCGTTTTTCTGGCATGTTTTTATCTTATCGCATTTGTTGGAAAACCTGCTAGTGCGTTAAGGTTATTGGCATGCAAGCAAAGATTCATCTTTTGTCTGATGAGACGATCAACCAAATTGCCGCAGGAGAAGTGATTGAAAGTCCGGCATCTGTTGTGAAAGAGCTGACAGAAAATGCGCTGGATGCAGAAGCTAAAAAAATCATGATTGAGATCACGGGCGGTGGCATGAAGATGATTCGCATCACCGATGATGGATGGGGAATGGGTCTTGAAGATGCGGAAAAGTGTATCGTGCGTCATGCGACATCGAAAATTTCTAAAGCGGCTGATCTTTTTCATATTGGGACGAAAGGTTTTCGGGGGGAAGCGCTTGCATCCATTGCTTCGATTTCCAAGATGACTGTGATTACGGCTATGGATGGAGAATTAGGTCTCGAACTCGAAGTACAGCAAGGAGAAATTTCTCGAAAAAGGCCTTGTGCACGCACAAGAGGGACCACAATTGAGGTCCTCTCTCTCTTTTATAATGTCCCTGCTCGCAAAAAATTTCAAAAAAGCGCTGCGGCCATTTCTGCTGAAATTTTCCGGATGGTAACGGTTTTGGCCTTGAGTCATCCGGATGTCCATTTTGAGTTGATTTCGAATGGACGCAAAGCAATCAAGACAATGGCAAAAGATTTACAAAAAAGAGCGGAGGAACTTCTCGGAGAAGAATTTGTTGCTGGGAGTTTTTCGGTGGATTTTGAAGAGGGGCCGCTGCATTTTACAGGTCTTGTTGGAGCACCTACAAATACGCGCACAAACAAGATGGGTCAATATCTATTTTTGAATAGGAGGGGAGTTGTTTGTGAGCCGATCTGCGCTGCGGTTCGAGAGGGATATGGAACGCGGCTGGAAGCGCGGCGCCATCCGATTTTTCTTTTACATCTCGGTGTTCCTGCTGATCTCGTTGATGTCAATGTCCACCCGCAAAAGTTGCATGTCAGACTGCGAAAAGAGGATCTCTTCCGAGAGAAAATCCAGGAGGCAGTAAGAGAGGCTCTTCGGACTAACACAGAGACGCCTAGGGTCGAAGGGAATTTTACCCCCACTAATGTCCAGTTTGAGGAGGTTCCTTTTCATTTCAAAGAGGATGAACCTATTCAAGAACTTCCTCTTGAAGAAGAAGAGCGGGTTGTAATGGGGCAGGTCGATCAGTTTCTCTTCTATCATGATCCAAACGAAAAAGAGGTAGTCCTTGTCGATGCAGCTGCTGCGTCATTTCGAGTCTTGTTTGAAAATTTGAAAGGAAAGTGGGATCAAAAAGGGGCAAGCCAAGGGCTTCTCGTTCCTTTTAGCATTGTCCTCACGCCTGTAGAAAGTGCCATGGTGCTCACCCATCTCGATGCAATTGAGAAAGTGGGATTTGTTTTGCGCCCCATTGGAAAAGATGCATTCATGGTTGAAGCAATCCCCCCCTTTCTCGATGAGTCGGATGTGCAAGAAGTCGTTGCAGAAATGGCTCATAGTTTGCAGGGATTCATTGGCAGGCGCGATTATGCGAGAGAAAGAAGTGAGCAATTGGCTCTCATTGCAGCGGCCCGCTCAAAAAAGAAGACAAACTATTTGCCTGAGGAAGCGCGAGCGCTTTTGAAAAACTTAAGAAATTGCGAGAGTCCTCTCCACTGTCCCAAGGGCAATCCAACCATAGTGAAATTAGCTTATGACGAAATCAAAGAGCTCTTCAGAGCGGATCAAAAAACTGCAAAAAGCACTTAAGGCAGAAAAACAAGGTGCGCTGCTAGTCGAAAACCCGATCGATCTTTTTTATCTGACGGGGATGAAAATGTCGCTTGGCCATCTCTTTGTTACCCAAACAAAATCTCGCCTCTTTGTCGATGGACGCTATCTAGTGGCCGCGGAGGCGCAAAGCAGTGTTCCCGTCTTAGAAATGAATCAAGAAAACGAGATCGACTTTCTCAAAGGGAGCAAAACGCTTGCTTTTGATGGGGATCGGATGACCTATAGCAATTTTACCCATTTCCGAAAGGTGGCTCGCAAAGCAAAATGCAAATTGACCTCTGACCCAGATTTTTTGAAGACCCTTCGCCTCATCAAAGAAGCAGGGGAAATCCGCAAAATGAAAACAAGCGCCCAGTTTGCCTATGCGGCCTATGAATATATCCGAAAAAAAGTACGTCCTGGGATCTCCGAGATAGAACTGGCAAAACAACTGGAGCTCTACTGTTTGAAAAATGGGGCGGAGAAAATGTCCTTTGAGCCCATCATTGCTTTTGGAAAAAATACCGCTCTTCCTCACCACCATCCTGGAAAGACAAAATGCAAAGAAAATGACATCATCTTATTTGATTTAGGGGTGATGCTGGATGGATATGCTTCGGATATGACGCGAGTCGATTTTATTGGAAAAGCCGACTCCAAGCTGCGACATATCTATGATGTCAACAAAGCCGCTCAGAGGTTGGCTCTTTCGAAATGTCGCCCTGGTGTGGCCCTTAAAGAACTCGATATCGCGGCCCGCCGCGTGATGAAAAGCGCAGGGTTGGAAGAATATTTCGTTCATTCATTGGGCCATGGCATTGGCCTTGATGTCCATGAATTTCCTCGGATCAAATTTGATGGGGCCGATCGGAACTTCAAGCTTGAAGCAGGGATGGCGATTACGATCGAGCCAGGACTCTATTTGCCTGGAAAGGGGGGAGTGCGCTATGAAGATACTATAGTGATCACCCCAAAAGGGTATATGAATTTGTACAAGGAATGAAACTACGTACTCGATTATTTCTTTGGGTGGGGATTATTTTCTTCCTCGCTTTTGGTGTCTCTCTCGTCTTTGAGATTTATTCGACGGATAAAAATCTGAAACGAGCGGAAGAGAACCTGTGCCTGAAAATTTTCTCTAGAAGCGAAGAAATGCGTCAAGATATCGAGCGGTATTTGCATATCCTTCTCAGTGAAGATTTGGCACGAGTAGACGCTCTTTTGCTTCGGATGTCCAGGGATCCAAAATTGGGCGCGACGCTCTTTTTAGATGCAAAAGACTTGGATCTTGTAGCGCCAGCCCATAGCGCGTATCTCTTCAAAAATGACAAATGGATCGACTTCATCCAAACCACCAAAAATGGCAATCTCACCTCTCTTTTCATTCCGATTGATTTTCCTATGGAAATTGCTCATGAAGTTCCGATCAATGAAACAAGTTCGTGGGTGATTTTAGATGAAGATAGAGAAATCAAACGCCCTTACATCGGTGTCAACCTGACTGCCAGTCCCAAAGAAAAAGATCTTGCACTTTTGATCGACGAACTTGTCGATGTCGATTGGGGGCTCACAATCTTTTTCGATCCAAATGCTTTGATCGACTTTGAGAAAAAAGCTCCCAAAGGAGAATTCGATGAGAGTGTCATTGATATCGTGGCCTTTGAAGAAATTGTCGCAGAAGTTGCAAAGTACCTGAAGCAAACAAAAGCAAAGGATCCAAGCTCCAACTGGATACAAAAAGAGATTCAGACCTTAAGCAAAGGAAAGATTTTTGAAGGAAAACTCTATGAGCGGGGGATTAAGTGTTTGCAAGAAGAAGGCGAGCTCGTCAATAACCGGATCATCCAACTTTTGCAAAGGGGAGATCAGGCTATCATGATTTCTTCTTTGGCGAGCCTCTTTCCCAGTGAATCATTTGGCACAAGTCCTTTTGCTCCGATGGCTCCTAAGGGAATTACCCGTTTCCCTTTGGACAGTCGCATTGGCCATACCGTTTTGACAGGTGAGATTTTCTTCAAAAAGAAAGCATTTGATGATGCGGGTTATTTACAGTCCCATCCCCCTTCGAAGGCTTGTAGGGGGATTGGAAGTTCTTTGGCCATCATTGCTCCTGAAAATATGAATCGACTGTTTATCGGCAATGCACTCGAGCTTGAAGGAAAAACCGGCAAAGGATCTCTCTCGGTTGCTCTTGATGCAGAAGAATTTGTCGAACACCTAGTGCTCTCTTCGCATCAGAGCGCGTTTCTAGTCCATGATGGGCAGGTGATTTCTGCTTTTTGCTCTGATGGAAAGCGCATTCCCAATCCAAAAACAGAAATTCCTTTGAATGCAAAAATGCTGCAGAAAAAAAGTGGCATCATCCAGTGGCATGGAGAAAAATTCTATTTTTTGCATATGACGCCCTTTAAAAATCTTGATCTGCATTTTTTTGTTATGCAGCCTGAGAAAAAAGCCTTTGCCCTGATCCAGACCCTTGATGAGGGGAGCAGGAAGGTCATCCATGATGTTTCTTTCAATATGCGGATGATCGCAGTCATTGCCCTTGCTCTTGTTCTCCTCTTGCTCCATCGAGTTGCCAAACAAATCGCACAGCCCATTGCAGATCTTGCCAAAGTCACTCAGGATGTTGCAGAAGGGAAGTTAGAAGGGATAGCGCTGCCGAAAGTGCCAAAAGGAAGACGTGATGAAATTGCCACTTTGTGCACCTCTTTCGCGCACATGGTTGAGGGACTGCAAGAAAAAGAAAAAGTCAAAGGAGTGCTTAATAAAGTCGTCTCTCCTGAAATTGCCAAAGAGATTATGAAAGGGCAGGTGCATTTAGGAGGAGAGGAGAGAAAAACCACCGTCCTTTTTGCGGATATCCGCAATTTCACCCATATGACAGAATCTCTAAAGCCTGGAGAGGTGATTGAATTGCTCAACACTTGCATGACAAAGATCTCCCGTGTGATCGATGAGTTTGGAGGAGTTATCGACAAATATGTGGGGGATGAAGTGATGGCCTTGTTTGGAGCTCCTTTAGAAAAAGAAGATAGCGCACTCAAAGCAATCCAAAGTGCTCTCAAGATGATCGAAGTTCTTAGGCAGTGGAATCAAGAGCGAGAGAAGTCCGGGAAGCAACCTATTGAAATGGGGATAGGGATCCACACAGGAGTCGTTTTGGCAGGAAATATGGGGGCTGAAAATCGATTGAACTATACGGTACTTGGAAGCAATGTCAATTTAGCATCTCGTTTATGCTCTGCAGCAAAAGGAATGGAAATCCTCATATCACAAGACACCCTTGAAGAGCCACATGTGAAAGAGACCATCGAAGTCGAGCAGCTTCCACCAACAGAGTTGAAAGGGTTTGAAGAATCGTTTATTCTTTATCGCGTGAAAACCCCAGGAGGCAAATAGTGTTTGGTGAGCTGAGTTTCCGGAAAAAAATCATTCTCAGTCAATTCATTTCCTTTATTATTTTTTTTGCTGCCCTTTTTCCCTTCATTGAAAAGATAGCAGCTCTTCTCGTGCGTGATTCTCTAATTGAGAGCACCAGTGAACTCAAAGACAGCTTAGAAAAAGCAGGGACAGAGCAAGAACTGATCAATTCCGTCGAAAAACAACAATACTATTCCTTTTTTCGCATTAGCATCATCAATACTAAAGGATTTGTAGTCTTTGACACTCATATGAAAATCCTTCTTGGGGATAAGTTTGAGCCCTATTTTTACACCGAACACAAAGAAGTTGCAGAAGCTTACGAAAAGGGGGTCGGATACGTAATAGAAAAATCCGATACCTTTAAAGAGAAATTTGCCTACGTAGCGGAAACATTCAAATTCAAGGGTGAAACTTGGATCTTACGCACAGCATTTCCTTACAAACAGATTCAAGATCTGACCGAAAATTTTGAGCTTGGTATGCTCATTTTTTCTTTTCTGATTCTTCTCTTTTTCAATACATTGATCTGGTTCATTTTCAATCGCCTGACAAAGCCCATCCGTGAAATCATTCAAGCGATTACCCCTTATCAGAAGGGGGAACAAGCTGAATTGCCAGCGATCACGCTTACTCGCACCACAGGTCCAGAAGATGAATTCCAGCGATTAGCCGGAGCATTCAATTCACTTTCCAGGCGGATTCAAGAGCAAATTGATGATCTGAAAAGTGAGCGCAACGAAAAAGAGGCGATCCTTGAATCGCTCGGCGAAGGGGTGATTGCGGTCAATGAAAAAATGAACGTTCTCTATATCAATTTCATTGCATGCAAAATGCTCGGTCTTGTTCGTCGTCAAGTTCTCGACAAGTCCCTAGGTGTGGAAGGAGAGAAGGTCAATCGAGAGCTTCTAGAAAAGTGTAAAAATCTCCTTTCTCGGTGCCAAGAAAATGGAAACATTGCCACCGATTCACATTCTTTCGGAGTAGAGAGAAAAACGTATATCGACCTCGTCGCCGCACCCAAAGCCCATGGCACAGGGGCCATCATTGTCTTGCAAGATAAGTCCAGCCATTACCGCGTTCTTGAGATGGGAAAAGATTTCGTGGCCAACGCCTCTCATGAACTTCGCACGCCTATCACCATCATCAAAGGATATGCTGAAACCCTCCACGATATGCCCAAGCTAAAGCCTGATCAACTTTTAGAGATCACCGAAAAGATCGGACGTAACTGCGTGAGAATGGAAAGCCTTGTCACGGACCTCCTAACCCTTGCTGATATCGAAAATCTCCCCGAAAGTCGCTTCCATGAATGCGATCTCATTGCCCTTCTCGAAAATTGCCGCCATACCTTACTTTCGGTCTATCCTAAGGCGCAAGTTGACTTCGAAAAAAAGGATGAAAAAATCATCGTCGGTGCAGATGCTGGACTTTTAGAGCTTGCGCTTATCAATTTGCTCGACAATGCCGCAAAATATGCAGAAGGTCCTGCTCACATCACGATCAAAGTGGATATCAAAGAAGAAGAGGAAGTTGTCGTACAAATTCAGGATCAAGGTAGGGGGATTCCGCCCGAAGACATCGAGCACATCTTTCAGCGCTTTTACCGCGTGGACAAAACCCACTCGCGCAAGCTTGGGGGAACAGGCCTAGGACTTTCTATTGTCAAGACGATCATTACCAAGCATGATGGGACGATCGAGGTTACCTCCGAACTAGGCAAAGGAACGACCTTCACCATCACCCTCCCCTTGCGTCATCACAGCCGCCTCTAAGAGTCTGTCTGTGAATTGCTTTTGCCAGAGGGAACAAAGATTTTTTCCTTGGAAGATTTTCTGGAAACCGGAGCGAGCTTTGATAAGCTCGTGTAGGTTGAAGAAAGGCTTCCAA
>QIGB01000093.1 GCA_003228815.1 Chlamydiota bacterium
ATTCAACTTGCCCCCTATCCCTTTCTGGAGCTACCTGCACGAAGAATCTGCTGCGCTTTGATCGTCGGAAAGGTGAATTCCACCTTCCCTTCCTCACAAATCTTGCAGCTTCTCCGTTCGTTTACGCTCCAAAAATCGATAGGGGGCAAGTTGAATTAAAGATTATTGCCAGGCTGGGCTGGTAGAAGGGCGTTTGCCCGTCTCTTGCCGAATATTGATGAGTTTTGTCTGGGGGAAATGAGTTGTTAAAATATTTTCTGCGCTTGCCTTGCGCATGGAAAGAATTTCTGCGCTTGCAATGCAAAGTCCTGTTCCCAAGCCATTGCCGTATCCGGTGAAATAGACCCTTTTCCCTTTGAGAAAAGAGGTGAAATCGTTGCTTTGCAATGCATTGGTTCCTAAGGCTTTTTGGAAATTTTTGATATTGATGTCCTTGTAACCTGTCGGGCCGATTAAGCGAATGGCATAGACTTTATGAGATTTTTCTGCGCGGAAAAGATCGATTCCGGTAAGAGTCGTTTGCCCAGCGATCTGGGCGAGAACTTGTGTCGAAATGGCGGATTTCCATTTCGATTTGGCTCTATCGTGTAAGGAGGGGAGGTTATCTACACCTGGTGGGACTTCGCTTTCTTTTCGAAAGATTGCGGGAAAGGTGACGCTTCGGCCTGTGTGGTCGAGTCCCCAGGAGGCTGCAAAGGGTTTTTTCTTGTAATGGAGGATGATATCGCGTGTCCGCTCGATGGCATCACAGATGGAGCGACTTTGCGCTATGCCAAAATACCCTTCTTTCTCAGCTTCGAGTTGCCAACTTGCATAGGCTCCTTTTTCTATGGTGTGATAGAGATTGGTTCTCTCTGTAATGACAATGGCATCGAGGGTTTCTTTGGTGAGTTTGGTGGGAACTTTTGGACTGAGGGTTGCTTTCAGAAAGTTTTCCACATCCACTTCATTGACGATGTTGATGGTCCCACCGATGTTGTAGATTTCAATCCATCCTTTGTATTGAATGCCATCGACGAGGATGCTGCAATTTTTTTCATCGGGGACGATCCGTAGCTCAAACACATCAGAGAGAAGTTCGCTCCAATAGAGTCCTTTTTCGTGCGGTGTGATCCGGGCTTTCTTTTTTTTGCTATTCGAAGAGAGAAACGTTTCAGTCTTGGGATTGTAGAGGTGATGGCGTCCCTTCACTTCGATGAGAGCTTCGTTTGCCAGTTTTGTGAGAAGAACTCTGATGGTGACGGGTTTTTCTTCCGCAAAAAGAGTGGTGCATAGAAGAAGGAAGAATAGAAGTCGTTTCACGGGATCTTCCTCCCCAAGTGTTCGTAAGCGCGTTTTGTCACTTCTCTTCCACGCGGTGTATGGCGCAAGAAACCTTTTTTTACGAGATACGGCTCATAGACTTCAGAGAGTGTGGAGGTGTCTTCACTGAGGGCAATTGCAAGGGTATTGAGGCCAACAGGGCCCCCGTCGTGGTGGTCGATGATGGTTTCGAGGAGTTTTTTATCCATCTCATCGAGGCCTTTTTCATCGATGGCAAGCATGTGAAGGGCTTCATGGGTCGTGGGAAGGTCGATAGGAGCTCGATGATGGATCTGAGCAAAATCACGCACCCAGCGCAATAGATGATTGGCAATGCGCGGTGTGCCGCGAGAGCGCCTGGCAATTTCAAGAGCAGCTTCGGGGAGAATGGCAACTTGTAGAATTTGGGCTGAACGGGTGATGATTGCTGCGAGGACTTCGGGTTCATAGAATTCGAGACGGGAAGAAAAGGCAAAACGGGAACGCATGGGGCTGCTCACAAGTCCGCTTCGTGTTGTGGCTCCAACAAGGGTGAACCTCTTGAGTTTGACTTTGACGGAGCGGCTGCTTGGTCCACTATCAATCAAAAGATCGAGGGAAAAATCCTCCATGGCAGGGTAGAGATATTCTTCAATCGCTCGGTTCAGCCTATGGATTTCATCGATGAAGAGGATATCGCCCTCTTCGAGATTCGTGAGCAGGCCGGCAAGGTCTGCTGCTTTTTCAATGGTGGGACCTGAGGTTGAGATGAGTTGGGTACCCATTTCTTGAGAAAGAATGATGGCAAGAGTGGTTTTGCCAAGGCCTGGTGGTCCATGGAAAAGGCAGTGACCGAGGGGCTCTTTCCTTTGTTTTGCCGCTTTGATGAAAACGCCTAGGCGTTCTTTCAATGGGTCTTGACCCAAAAAATCGATGATTTTTTTTGGTCGCAAAGGGACATCAAAAGGTGGGTCTTTTTGAGTCCAGGAAGATTGAATGAACGAATCGGACATAACTCTGGCTTGAAACTCCTAAAGCAAGTATATAATGTTTTTCCACATAAGTTAAAGGAGTATTGCTATGAGCTTGCAATCTGATCGCTGGATTCGGAAGATGGCGAAGGAAAAAAAGATGATTGAACCCTTTTCTGATGGGTTGGTGCGAGAAGTTGAAGGGAAGAAGATTGTCAGTTATGGCCTTTCTAGCTATGGCTATGACTTGCGCGTCTCCAATGAGTTCAAGGTTTTTACCAATCTGAATAATTCCCTTGTCGATCCTAAGGCATTTGTGGAGAGTGCTTTTGTCGATGTAGTGGCCGAGGAGTGTATCATTCCTCCCAATTCCTTTGCCCTGGCAAAAAGTGTGGAATATTTCCGGATTCCCCGTGATGTTCTCAGTCTGTGCATTGGAAAATCGACCTATGCCCGCTGTGGAATCATTGTCAATGTGACCCCTTTTGAACCGGAATGGGAGGGGTATGTGACCCTCGAAATTTCAAATACGACCCCCTTGCCTGCGAAGATTTATGCCAATGAAGGGCTTGCCCAAGTCCTTTTCTATCAAGCAGCTGAGGAGTGTGAGACCTCCTATGCTGATCGGTGTGGGAAGTATATGGGACAGATGGAGATCACATTACCTATTGCATAATATTTTTATTTTGCGAAAATAGGGTTGAGATTGTGTTGACAACGCAATTTTAAAAATAGCTGTCAGATGAAATCAAGAGAAAGCGCTTTTTTTACATTTTTCTTTCGGTGTTGGTGGACCATTTTGCTCCTATTATTCGGCTATGGTCTCTATCTCCATTCTATGCATAAGCAAAAGGAGCTCTTCGTCGATTTAAAACAGACGGTAGACCTTCTTGAGAATCAGCTCGCTAAAGCCCAAGACAAGCGAGAAGACCTCTTGCTGGAAATCGACAGCCAATCAGATCCTGCATGGATTGAAATGCTCTTAAAAAAACACCTTGGCATGGTACCCTTCGGACAAACCAAAGTGTATTTTGATACGGAATGATACCCCTACTTTTTTTCATACTTGCTGTTTTGATTTTGGGATCTGCCGTTTTTTCTGCTTCGGAAACGGCCCTTTTTTCTCTTTCCTCTATGCAGATCCAAGCCTTTCGTAAGAGCAAAAAGGTAAAAAAACAGCTTGTAGCGAAGCTATTGGATTCTCCAAGAGATCTGCTGATTACGCTCATCATGATCAACGTGATCGTCAATATTTTGGTGCAAAACGTGATGTCTAGCATTTTTGGCAATGTTTCGGGATGGGCTCTGAGTGTAGGCGCCCCCCTTGCTCTCACACTGACTTTTGGCGAATTTATCCCCAAATCGATCGGCATTGCCAATAACGTACGCTTTTCTCCTCGAGTTTCCAGATTTCTCGTTTGGGGGAAAAAGCTCTTTTTTCCTTTCCGCGTTGTGCTCATCAGGATTACCGCAGTCGTTTCTCGTGTGTTATTTTTCTTTCTTAAGGAAGAAAAAGAGATCTCGACGGATGAGTTGCAGCACGCATTGCGTGCATCACGGGCTCGTGGCGTTCTAGCTGAAGACGAGGCAGAGCTGATGCGGGGGTATTTGCACCTGCAAGATTCGACAGCAAAAGAATTCTTGCGTCCACGAGAAGAGGTTCTCTTTTTTGAAATGGACGAGCCCATCTTCAAGCTCATCCACCTCTTTGTCGATCAGGAATGCACCCGAATCCCCGTCTGTGAAGGGGATGTTGATAATATCATTGGGATCATTACTAGTGGGCAGTTTTTCCTTCATCGCGAATCTCTAAAAAAGAGCGGTGACATCCGTCCCCTTTTCAAAAAGCCGTTCTTTGTTCCTGAGACGACATCGGCAAAAGCTCTTCTAGATCAAATGTATGAGAAACAAGAATCCCTAGCCATTGTGGTTGATGAATATGGAGCTTTTTCGGGTTTGATCACCCTCGAAGACTTGGTCGAAGCTGTGGTTGGAGAAATTTTTGATCGGCGCGATGAAAAAGCTCGTTACACCCGTTCTGGAGAAGATGTGATCATCGCCAGTGGGAAGTTAGAGATTAAAGAACTCGAATATCTCTTTGATGTTGCGCTCAAAAGTGAAAATCTCATGGTGACAATCGGAGGATGGTTGACAGAGCAGTTAGGAGACATCCCGAAAAGCGGCTATAAGCATACGTATAAAAACCTTCTTTTCCATGTCCTCTCCTCAGATGAGAAAAGAGTCAGACGTCTCTATATCCGGAGGCTCACCAAATGACCGATCCACAGTTCTATCTTTTTCTCACCCTTTTGTTCCTTTTCATCCAAGGGGCCTTTGCCATGCTCGAGATGGCATGTGTATCGTTTAACAAAGTCCGCTTGCAGTACTTTGTGGGGCAGAATAAAAAAAGAGCCAAATGGCTCCATTATTTACTTAAGCGTCCCACGCTCCTCTTTGGTGTGACATTGATCGGAGTGAACGCTTCTCTGCAGATTGGATCCGAGTGCTCTCGCCGGTTTTACGATGCGATGGGAATCAGCCCCGATTGGGCACCCCTCTCGCAGATTTTGCTTGTCCTCGTATTTGCAGAACTCGCCCCTATGTTTGCGGGGCGCCGCTATGCAGAACATGCTGCCATGCTTGGTGTTCCCGTTCTCTATGTCTTTTCCTTTATCCTAAGGCCGCTCATCTGGCTTTTTGATTTGATTTGTCATGGGATCAACCTACTCCTTCGTTGTCCCATTCGCGAAGGTCTCTATCTATCTCGAGAAGATTTGCAACATATGTTCCAGCAGAGGGAAGAAGAGCAGAGTCCTGCACGGGAGATCAACACCGTTGTGAGCAATATCTTTTCCTTAAAAGGGAAAGTGGCCAAAGAGATCATGTCCACGCTTAATGAAGTGCAAATGATCCCCTCCTTTTGTTCTGTGGGGGAGATGCGCACGCTTCTCAATTACAGCTATACGCCTTTCTTGCCAATTTATGAGCGTGATCCTCGCCAGGTGCAGGGGATTGTCTACCCACGAGATCTTTTACGGATTGAAGAAGAAAGGAAAGTACGCGAGTATGCCCGCCCCGCCTGGTTCATCACCGAAAATAGTTCCATTTTGCAAATCCTCAAACAATTTCGACGTAATAACCAGAGCATTGCCGTTGTTCTCAATGATGCCGGTCTCGCTGTTGGCTTTCTGACTCTCGATGAGATCATCGATTCTATTTTTGGAAGAAGTGATGATTGGGAATCCTTTGAAGATATGGCCCCTCGCATGCACCATGTGATCGTCGATCGGACTTTTCCTGGTGACATGCACATCAAAGATTTCAACCGAAAATTTCGCGTCCATCTCGAGCCAGGTGATGCAAAAACCCTTGAAGAGCTCATCGAGAAGACTTTAGGCCACCCTCCAGAACAAGGGGAATCGGTTCACATCGATCAATTTGAGCTCACAGTCGAAGATGCGCCTTTACTTGGCCCTAAGAAAATTGCTGTCCGGACAGTTTATTGAACGTAAATTCGGTCTTCACTCATAGAGCCTGCGCACATCTTTTAGATATTTTTCCAATCCATGATCAAGGCCATAGGCACCTATCGGCTATTGACCTTGATCATGGATTGAAAAACTCTTCTAAAATCTGCACTCATTCTCTATAATTGAATCCCGATTTCACGTTCTTGATCACTTCTTCAATTTCTTCTTGCGTTGTGAAACGAGAAAGAGAAAAACGGAGAGTCGAAAGAGCATCTTCGCGAGAAAGTCCCATTTCGAGAAGGACTCTTGATGGTTCTAAAGCCCCTGATGAACAAGCCGAGCCCATACTAGCCGCAATCCCCATTTGGTCGAGTTGAATCAAAAGGGCTTCCCCATCTAACTCAGGAAAAGTGATACTTGACGTATTACAAACACGAGGGCCCGTTCCATTGATCCGTACTCCCTTCAGACCGTTTTCCAAAAGATTGCGCAAGAGTTCCATCCGTTCGGTTGCTTCGGGAAGCTCGCTATGCAAAAGCTCGACTGCTTTTGCAAATCCAATGATCCCAGGTAAATTTTCTGTCCCCGCCCTTCGCATATGCTCTTGTCCGCCACCGATGAGCATTGGATGGATGTTGCAGCCTTTACGTAAGTACAAAAGACCTACTCCTTTTGGCCCATGAATTTTATGAGATGAAAAAGCCATTGCGGTGACTCCAGAGGGAATGGAAAACGGTTCTTTTCCCAAAAGGGCGACTCCATCCACCACAAACGGGATCGAAGATCGCTGTGCAATCGCAGCAATTTCATCAATCGGATTTTTCACTCCCGTTTCGCTGTTGACAGCGGTGAGGACGATGAGCGAAGTATCTGGACCGATTGCCTCTTCAAGATCTTGCAGCTGAATATGTCCTTCTGCCCCCACAGGCAAAAACGTGACGGGATTTTGCAATTCTTCAACAGTGTGATAAACCGCAGCGTGCTCAATTTTGCTCGTGATGATGTGACCCTCTGGTCTTAACCCAAAAATAGCCAGATTCAGCGCTTCCGTCCCACTTGAAGTGAAGATTAGCTCAGAGGGTTCTGCGCCCAAATATTCGGCGATCTTTTCTCGAGCTTTTGAAAGGCGCAAATGGGCCGCTCTTCCAAAGCTATGGGTGCTTGAGGGGTTGGAAGGGCCCGCCTCAATCTCAGCAAGCATCGCTTCAATCACGCGGGGATCGAGCTTTGTGGTTCCGTTATTGTCTAAAAAAATCTTTGTCATTTTCATTGAATATTGATGTATGCAGCTAAGAGGCCAATCAGCACAATCGCAATAGATAAAAGAATTCCATAAATGCGGCTTTTGTTCAAACCTGAAGATGTTTCTATTTCTTGGGAGGGAAATTGCCGATCGATTTCTGCGAGTTCTTCATTCCATTTTTCATTGATGTCTAGAGAGAAGAATCGCCACTCATCTGGAACGTTCCAACGATGCAGATAGCCTTCTTTTTCCTCGTCAGGCAGATTGTGCCAATAGGGTCTCCAGACATAATTGAGCCAAGGATCTCCTGCGTCTCGCCAAAAAAAATCACTCGGAGGAAATTTCGGACGCCATACCCAAGGAGGCTCAATCTCATTTGTTTTCATATACAATGTTACGCTCCTGAATGAGTCCTTTTCGAATCCATGTGATTTGAGGAGCAAAAGCCAATCCGTTTGCGATCGATGCTAATGCTGCATCAGGTTGTTTTTTTCGTTTTTGGATGTAAGCTTTTAGCAAAAACAGATAGGAGCTCCAATCAGATTGAATAAAAGGAAATTCAAGTGTTGCTTCAATTGCTTCTAATGATTTATCAAAATTTTTCAGGTAAAAATTTAGAAGTGAGCTTAGAAAAAACAGGTAGGATTTCAGTTTGTCCGTCATTGTCTCCATTCGCAGTCCAGACTCTACAGCAGATATAGCACATAGATAGTTTTCTTCTTCAAAATGGATTAATGCGCTCTCAAGAAATAGACTCGTTCTAATCATATTGTCCGTCGGCATCGCTTGCAATCCAGCACATGCTGCACTATATGCAAGTCCTAGCTTGTTTTTCATTCTAAGACAAGTTGCATATTCCCTGTATAACTCAGCTTTCGTATTGTTATCGAGAGAACTATTATCTAGTCCTCCGACTACGGAATCAGATGCTTCATCAACTTTTCCTAATGCGCGATAGGCAATCGTTTGTTCTTCATAAAGCCGTCCCAGCGTATCGCTTTCTTCGCGACGATCCGTTACTAGCCGGATTCCTCGCTTTGCCATCCATAATGCATCAATAGGTTTGTTTTGATTATTGGATGCAATTGCTGTTTCAAGAAGTCTTATCAGTTTGTCAGTCTTTGGACCAGGAACTGAGGATGCGGGCATTTCTTCTCTTCGAAAATTAGTAGATAATAATGTCTCGGATATTGTCATATTTTCCTCCTGTTTTTTTTATTAATTATTGTGGGAAAGAGAATACAAAAATGAAGATTTTTAAGCCATATTTTATGTTGAGTGAAAATTTTTTTAAGATTATGAGATTTTGATGGTGATGATGGTGATGTTGTCGCTGCCACCGGCTTTTTTTGCCTCGAGAATGAGGTTTTCGGTGGCAGACTTGGAGTCTTCTGATTCATCAATGATGTCGTGGATCTGGGCGTCGGAGAGGGGGTCTGTGAGGCCATCGGAGCAGAGGAAGTAAATGTCCTCAGACTCGATGGGCTCGGCAGCAATTTCGGGGGTTACGGTCTTTTGGGTGCCGACGGCGCGGGTGATCACGTTTTTGTAGGGAAAAGAGAGAGCCAAAGACTCGTCGAGTTCGCCCCGGGCAATGAGGTCGTCTTTGAGGGAGTGGTCGCGGGTGAGCTGAGCGATCCGCCCCTTTCGGATCCGATAAATTCTGCTGTCTCCTACGTGGCCGTGAATGAAGGTGGTGCCTTCGATGAGGGCGAGACAGAGGGTGGTGCCCATTCCTTCGAGTTCTTTACTGGTTTGCGATAGGGCAAAGACATGGGCATTTGTATCAGTAATGGCCTTGTGAAGGATTTCTTGCCACTCGTCTGTGGTATGGGATTTTGTGCGGGCGTCTTTGATGATTTTGCAGAGATGGATGACGGTTTCTGTGGCGGCGACCTCACCGGCTTTGTGGCCGCCCATCCCATCTGCTAAGATAAAAAATTGTTCTTTGGGCATCTGGGCCCAGATGTCTTCGTTGTTGATTCGACCAAGGCCCAGATCTGAAGCTCCATAAGCATCAAGTTTCATCGCAGCCTTCTGTTGATGGGTTGGTTACGCGGCCCATGAAGAGGATGGCGCGGGAGTGGTAGTCGACGAGGAAGAAAAGGAAAGGGTGATCTGCGGTGAAGTCAACAACTCCTTCGACGGTGGGAGGAAAGGAAGTGATTCTCATGTTGCTCGTCGTTGCAGAAGAAGCTGTCACACCAAATTCATTGAAATAGAAATAGGTCTCATGGAGCACTTGACTGAGAAAAAGGTCTTTCATCCCATCGATTTTTGAGAAGTTGGCTTGGTAGGTGAATGCTTTTTGCATTCCAAGATTTTTGAGGATGTCATTGAGGAGGATTTTGTTAGAAAAGCAAAATTTGGGGATACGGGTATCGACGGGGGTGGGCTCTAGCTGATAGAGAATCTCATCGATGTTTTTTGCAGAGAGTTTTTTCTCGATCTCTGAGAGGGGCTTTTCTTTTGGGAGGACAATCAGACACTCGAGAAAGGGTTGCTCAATGCCATCGCGGGCAAAGGGGAGGGCTACGCATTGCTTTTCTTCGTCTTCATAATAGGGAAAGGCATGCGTTTTATAAAGCATGTCGACTTCCTCAGATTTTCCAGTTGTGAGATGAAAGGTCCCTTTTTCCATGCGCAAAGGGTAAGACCAAATTCCTTGGAAATACACGGCATTGGCGAGAATGAGCCGGGTCGATGCGTCGATGTTATCTGCTGAGACGAGGTTTTGGATTTTTCCTTCGGTTTTTTCTTGGACCCAATTGTTGATGGTTGAAAGGGCGCTATCAGGAATTGTGTAGTCGAGTGATTGCAATTTTGCATCGAAGTATTTCGTGGCGACCTCTTGGAAGCGGCTCAGAAAGTGGGTTCCCTGATGAGGGAAGAGGGCATTGGCAATGGAAAGCTGATAGCCACTCTCAGACTTTTTTGTCAGCCCTTTCATGTGTCGATAAAAGGCTGAGAGAAATTTATCACCGGTTTCAGAAAGATGAAGGGTGTTTTGGATTTCACGTGCTGTATCCTCATCGGCTCCATAATAGAGGAGGGAAAGGTTCGAAAAAATCCCATATGGGGAAAACGCGAGATTGTCTTCGCTATCTTGAAATTGTGAGAAGAGTGCGAGGGCAAATTGGTTGTTGTCTTCACCAACTGAACTGGCAAAACAGAAAAAGGGAATTAGAAGAGTTAGGATTAGTTTTTTCATTAGCTAGCCTCCGGGAAAAATAAGATTCTAAGTGCGCTTACAGTATTGAATGTCATATGCAATCCAATGGGAGCCCATAATGATCCCTGCCTCTCATAGAGAAAGCCTAAATAGCCTCCTAAGAGAAAAAGGGAAGTGATGAGCGAGATATTTCCTAGTCCTTGACTAGGAGAAAAATGGAAGAAAGAAAAGAACAATGCGGACAGGAGAATGGCTGCGCGCGAGCCAACGCGTTTTTTGAAATATGTTTGCAAAAGTCCTCGGAATAAAAATTCTTCAATAAATGGTGCTAAAATGAGCACGGAAACAAGAGCAAAGACAAGGGAAAGAGGAGAACCCATGGCGGCTTTGACAAACTTGACTGCTGTCTGCTCGTAAAAGTGAAGGCCTAGGCTTTTGAGGATTTTATCAATGGTCTCGCTCAAAATGGTCACAATGGGAAAACTCAAAAACCAGGTCATTGCTCCTAGACCTAGGTCAAACTCGGTGGGATGGGAAGGAGGTCGATCAATATTTTTCCAGAGTTTGCGATAGAGGTGGGAGTCTTGCCGGTAGAGAAAGGATTGAAGAAGAATAAAAATGATGACCATCATACTGAATTGCAAGCCTGTGAGGATGACAATGGGAAGAGAGAGAATGTCTGGATTGATTTTATGTGCTGTGATGAGAAGAAAACGGGCTAATAGAGGAGCTACAAACAGGGATAGGATGAGATAGGTGGCAAAACTTAGTAAAAGTTGGGAATGGGTGACGACCAGATCATTTTTTCTCGGCTCTTTGGGGAGCTTGTAAAAGCCTTTGCGAAAAGCAAGCCAGTTGATGGCAATCGCCCAAATGGTGATTAAAATGAGCATCTCAAATTCCTTTTTCCTTATTTTCGGATGGCAAAATCTTTTCGCCAGAATTCCAACTGTCTGGTTTTTCGTGATAGAGGATATAATCTTCTATCCGATCTGCAATTACGCGGGTGAGTTTTGCTTGGGCAAGTCCCATGGGGCTGATCCGGAATTCTTCACTCTTTTGAGACATCGCGCTGTGGGGACATAATGGTTTTTCGAGGAGGGTGTTGACGCCCAATATTTCTTGTAAGATGACTTTGGGTTTGTCACCCTTCAGTTCGAGGATTTTCAAATGCATGCTCATCGCAAGTTCGGGAGGTGCGGTTTCGATTTCATCGCATTCGATCAGTTGCATTTCGACAAGAAATTGATGCCTAAATTTTTTTTCCTTTTCGAGTTGGAAATGTCCTTTTTGTTCTAAGCGGTCGAAGATCGCATTTGTGAAAGACTCGGCTACTGTTAGGGAGGTAAGCGTTGTGGCTTCATCTTGAGTGGGAAGAATCAGCACATTTGGCTTCATGCTATTTCTTGAAAGAGAAAAAGAAAGACCATCTTCACTTGCCCGGTTACAGGCGGCACAAAACAATAGGAAAAATAGAAATAATCGCATCTATCTAAGGATAACAAACTCTCTCTAAGAGAGCAAGAGGAGGCTGCTGTGGGGGTGAAGAAAATATTCTCTATCGAGTTGTTCTTCTGGTGGGTTTTCTAAAAAGGTATCGACGAGCCGTTTCCATTTTTTTTCTGATGGTGGAAGAGATAGTAATGCAGGCTCGAAATGGGCATTAAAGGCGATGAAGAGATCTTCTTCATCTCCATGTAGAGTGTAGGCAATCAAGCGGCTCCCCCAATCAGGAGTATTTGGCTTGAGGCCGTGCCATGTGATGTCCTTTTCGGCAAGAAACTTCTTTCTCTGTAAGAATGAAATTTTTTTTCGCAAGTTGAGAAGATTTTGAAAAAATGCCAAGCGGTCGGGATGCTTGCCTAAAACATCCCAGAGAAAATAGTTTTTCTGATTGTCTTGGCAATAGCCATTGTTATTGCCATCGCGGGAATGGCCATATTCGTCTCCCATCAAAAACATGGGAGTCCCTATGGCGACTGTTAAAGCGAGCAGGAAGTTACGCATTTGTCTTTCTCGAAGAGATCGGATTTCTGGATTGTCTGTGGGTCCTTCAACACCGCAGTTCCAGCTTTCATTGTAGCTGTTGCCATCACGCGAATCTTCTCCATTGTCTTCGTTGTGTTTCTCATTATAGGAAACGAGATCGTTCAAGGTAAATCCATCGTGAGCGGTGATGAAATTGATGCTTTGATACGGGGCTTTTTTCCCTTCATAGAGATCAGGTGAAGCGCAAAGGGCCGCGGCAAAAGCTCCAGCCTGCTCATCCGAGCCTTTGAGAAAACGGCGGGTGGCATCGCGAAATTTTCCATTCCATTCAGCAAATTGGATCCCAGGAAACGAGCCCACTTGATAAAGGCCTGCGCAGTCCCATGCTTCTGCAATGAGTTTGGTATTGGTCAAGCTTGGACAGTTGGTGATGGCGTCAATGAGAGGAGGCGTTTCAAGCACTTCTCCTTTCAGGCCCCGAGTGAAAATGGATGCCAAATCAAAGCGAAATCCATCGACATGCATTTCTTCGACAAAATAGTGCAAAGAGGAGAGAATAAAATCGATCACGACAGGGTGATTGCAGTTGATGGTGTTTCCGCAACCGGTATAGTTGGTATGATTTCCATTTTCATCGAGGATGAAGTAGGTTTCTTTGTCGATCAGGTGAAAGGCATTGATTCCAACATGATTGTAAACTACGTCGAGAATCACTTCTATGCCTGCTCTGTGAAGAGCTTTTACCATTTCTTTGAACTCGCTGATGCTGCCGTAAGGCGCCATGGGAGAAAAGAAATTTTGCGTTGAATAGCCCCAGTAGTTGTAGAGTTTGTCTCCCGTATTTGGGTTTTTGAAGGTATTTGCTGTTTCATCAAAAGGAAAAATGGGTAAAAGCTCTACAGCATTGATTCCGAGCTTTTGCAAGTAAGGAATTTTTTCGATCACTCCCAAAAATGTCCCGGGGTGCTCGACCCCACTACTCGGATCTTGGGTGAACCCACGGACGTGCATTTCGTAAAGAATGAGGGTTTCGAAAGGCAGATGTAGGGGACGATCTCCTTCCCAATCAAAATCAAGTGAGGGAAATACTTTGCCGAGCAGAGGGGTGGTTTTCTCTCCCCAGTTGGGAGATGCATTGAGTTCTTTGGCAAAGGGATCTAAGATCCACTCCCCTTGCAGACGAAAAGCGTAAAAACAATTTTGTGGCACATTTTCCACTTCGACGTGCCAAATATCTCCATCTCTTTGGAGGGGAAATTCGGCGCTGGGAGCGCTTTCTCCAGTTGCAAAGAGTCCTAAGAAAGCCTGATCGGCTTTTGGTGCATAAAGGGCAAAGTTTGCCCCTTTCTCAGTTGGAGAGGTCCCAAGGGGAGTTCTTGCTCCAGGGGCTGTCTGTAAGGATTTCCATTCATTCACTCCTCATGTATATATGAAAATTCGATTTTAACTGAATTTTTTGTTGCACTTTTTATCGTTCCTTGGGAAACTCTTTTGAGTAGCGAAAATATTTCTCAAAGGAGCACATATAAGATGTCACTAGAAAATGCCAAGCAGAACTTGAAGGAATTCGGAAAGGAACTCAATCTCGAAGGATTGGTTTTTGATGAAAACCATACCTGTATATTAGGGATTGACAATACCTTTTCCCTTCACTTGACCTATGAACCCAATTCCGATCGTCTCTATCTCTATTCTCCTATTCTCGACGGACTTCCAAAAGACACCAAAATTCTCTTGAAGCTCTATGAGGCCCTTCTTGAAGGTTCTATGCTTGGCGGCCAAATGGCCGGCGGTGGTATTGGTGTAGCCACGCCCGAAGAACTGATTTTGATGCATGCCATTATCGAGATGGGTCCAGGAACAGATGCCAAAGCTCTCTGCCGCTTTGCTCCTGTTTTTGTTGATGCTGTTGAAAAATGGCGTGATAAAGCGAAAAGAATTAACGAAGGGCAAGATGTTCCAAGAGAGCCATCTCCAACTGGAGGACTCCCTCCACCCCAACCTGGTCAGGGTCCTGGTCAAGCGCCTGGCACAGATCGTTTCATCAAGATTTAACGTTCGTGCTGGAAATAGCTTTCGTGATTTCTTCAAGAGCTGCATCGATTTCTTCGTTGCCGCTCTTTTTTTCTACCTGATTGATACTCGTCATAACTGTAGAGTGATCTCGGCCAAAGATTTTTCCAATGGTGAGATAGGGAAGCTGTAATTTTGTTCTGCAGAGAAACATGGCGAGTTTACGTGGCATGGTGCATTCACGCGATCTGGATTTTCCAAGAATGTCGTTTGTGCGGATTCCGAAATAGGCAGAGGTTGCCGAGACGATCTTTTCGGGTGTGAGTTTTTGTTTCTCTTCTTCTTCAAGGAGGTCTGAGAGGAGTATCTCCACTTCTCCAAGAGAAATTACCCGGTCTGTTTTGTGCCTAAGGAAAAGGGCATCCAATGCTCGCATTAGAGCGATCGAAGATGCGGAGAATTTCTCTATTAAAAATTCCGTGATCGGATCAGGAAGGGAAAAATGATATAGCCGCGCTCGGTTTTTGAGAACTTGCCCAATCATTTTCGCAGAAAGGGGGAAAAGCTCGAGGACAATTCCCCATTCAAAACGACTGATCAATCTCGGTTCAATATCTTCGATTCGACTCGGGGGCAAATGACTGCTCAGAATAATCTGTTTGCCGCTTGTGTGCAAAGTGTTGAATGTATGAAAGAGTTCCTCTTGTGTGGCTGCTCGATTGGCAAAGCAGTGGACATCATCGATGATGAGGACATCTTGATTGCGGTAGATTGCTCGAAATTTTTGCATTTGTGAGCTGCGAATGGCTTTGACAAAGTGCTCTGTGAAAGTTTCTGCATGCGCGAAAAAAACATTTAGACCTGCATTTTGGAGTCGATTTGCGCAGGCCATTAATAGATGGGATTTGCCCACCCCGTGGGGCCCAAAAAGAAAGAGGGGATTGTAACTGCCCGGCGCCAGCCTTTTGCAAAGCTCTACGGTTAGGGAATTTTTTTCTTCGAAGAGAAAATTGGAAAAGGTTTGGCTTGGATCAAGGGGAGGTCTGTCTAGTTCAAGTGGTGGAAGAGTCGTTTCCTGTTTTTTTTTCTTTAGTCTATTTTTTTTCGTTTCGGAGAAATGGATTTTGATCGGGTGGAAATTGTTGTTGCGAAAATGGTCTTTGACATATTTTCGAACATGTTCTTCAAACCAGGCGATCTGAAAAGAATTTTCTGCTTCGAGATAGAGGTTGCAAGCATCAAAGCTTAAGACTTTCAAGGATCTGAGCCATTTGTCGACCGCTTGTTTGCTAAATTTTCGCTCGAGATCGCAGAGGAGTGCATCCCAGGCTTGCATAAATGCCTACCCTTATTTCTTTTTGGCGGCGATTCTTTTGTTTACCAGCCATTGCTGGAGAATACCGAGTGACATAGAAGAAATCCAGTAGATATTGAGACCAGAGGGGAATTTGTAGAATATGACTGTGAAGAAAATCGTCATCATATTGCCCATGAATCTCTGTTGTTTTTGCTGATCGGTTGTTGGTGCTTTAGCGCTAGCGATAGAGACAAATTTTTGCTGGAAGTACATGATCACCCCGAGAAAAATCGGAAGCAAGTGGAAGGAAGTGCCAATGAAAGGGATCGGATAGTTCCAATTGAAAAGAACATCTGGAGCTGCTAAATCGTTAATCCAACCTGGAATGAAAGGGGCTCCTCGCAATTGGAACGAGGATTTGAGAAGATCGAGCATTCCAAACATAAAGGGAAGCTGTATGAGGAGAGGGAGACATCCGCCAAAGGGATTGGCTCCTTCTCTTCGATAGAGATTCATTGTTTCCAGCTGTACCCGTTTGGGATCTTTCTTATATTTTTCCTGGATTTCTTTGATCTTTGGAGCGACTTTCTGCAGTTTTGCCGTAGATTTCATCGACCAGTTATTGAGTGGATATAAGAGTAGTCGAAGAACGATTGTCAAAAGAATGATCGAAATCCCCCAAGAACTTGTAATGATATGGAAAAAATCCATGATCACAAACAGGAATTTGGCAAAAGGTTTGGAAATGAAAGCAAACCACCCATAATAGCTTTTAACTTCGGAAAACTCGGGATTTCCTCCGGTCATGGGATCGACAAAAGAGAGATCGACTGTTTCAAGTGTGTTTTTATCGAAGGGGCCTGCAAAGACACGGTATTTTGTCACTCCTGGCTTGGGAAGGACAGGAGTATGCATCGCATACCCAGGGTATTTATCAGCAGGATATCGATTGAATTGTGCGTCGATGATGGAGAGGCGAGTGGGAACAATTTCTCCAGAGACGGGATGGACATTGAGTCCGGGGATGTTTTTATCGAGAGGATCGAGGATGATTCCAAAAAAGCCATTTCCATTGCTATACCAGTCAGCGGTCACATGAGAAAATTTCGTTTCCGTTTTGGGTGGCTTGATTTCTTCAATTTTGCTTTTTTGATTCCGAGTATATCGGTATTTCAAACTCGGCATGAAGCTTCCTGAAATCAATTCTACTTCGGGAATTCCAAGAGATAAGAAGAGATTGCGCGCATCGCCTTCTACTTTGAGATCGAGGTCAAATGTATAGGGGCGATCGTCGGGGTTTGTTGGCAGTGTAAAGGTTTTTGTGATCCGGCGATTGCCTTCGACCAATTCGAATTCAATGAGGTCTTTTTCGAAACGTTTGAGCGTATATTTGACAAGGTCAGGAGCACGATCTTTTTGGAAGACATTGAGGGCATAGTAATGGGGGTTGATGTCAACATGTGTGAGTCCCCCATAGCTCAAAATGTCCCTACGAATGAGAGGGTAATATCCCCCCTTATGTGGCTCTAGGGGCTTTTCCTTACTTCCAGCAGTATAATAGGGGTTTTGTGGGAAGGTGTCATTATAGGGATAGTCTTTTGCGATGGTGCGATCAAAGCCGATTTCTTTGACAACGCTATTCGGGTGGCTCTCCGATTGAAAAGGGAGGTTGATTTCGGCTAGAGCTCCATTGAGATTGCTAAAAACGAGTTGGATATAGGGATTTTCTAAAACGTAGTACGTTTCTTCTTTCGATTCTCTTGTGATATCTGCGGCAACTGGATAGCGAGCAACCGCATAATCTTCAAATTGTGGGAGGTGATCAAAATAATCGAGTTTATTGGTCAGATGATTGTAGATTGCATACGGTTTAGAAGCGTCGACATCGTCGAAAAGAACAAGGGCATTGCTGGTTGGTTCTGCATCCAGAGTAATCTGGTCCAAGCCGATGCCATTTCCGTTGATTTTGTAGGCTTGATTGTCTTCAAAATAGATGAGTGAAATGGGGAATGTTGTCTCGCTAGGAATCCAGGGAATTTCCAGTTTCAATAAGGGATATTTGGAGTAAAGAAAAGGATCTCCTTGCTTTTTGGGAGTGATGCGGAGATTGAGACGTTCCATGCCAAGAGTTTTTTGCCCGGGTCTTTTTTGTTCAAAGTAGGTTTCCTCAGGGATTGTTTCCTCTATTGCAATGCCTAAGAAAACTTCATTTCTATGAAGTGCATAAAAATAAGGGCCCTGGCGATCGATATTTTGGTAAAGCTTGACAAGCTCGAATTTTTCTTTCTCTTGTGGAGTCAAAGCTACTGGCTTGCCTTTCTCCGTAATCGTGATTTGGGTTTTTGGTTGATTGATCGGTGAGGGATCTACATCCATTTTTTCTTGAAAAAATAATTGGTTCATCAAAAAAAAGATGGCCGTCATCCCGAAGATGAAAAAGATTGTACGTTTGTCCATAAGGTGGCCATAGTACCAACCAAAAGATTATTACTCAATCAAATTGAAATCGGTGCAAAAGTTGGCAAATAATGTAGCTTTGTTGCTCTGTTTTAGGACCCCCATAGGTTTTTTTGCGAAAGCAATCCTCCGGTTGCTTTCGTCCTGCACTTAAGGCCTCGTAAGCAAATAAGTGTTACGTTTTTGCAAGGGATTTCATGATCAGATCCATAAACGAAAATCTTATCAAATTTATTCTATAACCTCTATAACCGCAACGCTTATTTGCTTACGGGCCCTAAGTGTCTTGAGCTGATTCTGGCTGTGGCAAATCACCCCTCTTTCGCGAGTCCGTACATTCGTACTGTCCTCACTCAAACGGTGCGATTTCCCTTTGCCATAACCGCCATCGGCTGCAAGAGCTGCGAAGAGGAATTCCACCCTCTTCGCTGTCCTATTTGCAGGGCCATTTTTTTTCTCCAAGTTCTTCTCAAATTTTGCCTATAAACACTAACCCGCTGTTTAATGCGTTTTCACCTGGCTGAATTTTCCAAAAATTGATAAAATATTACCTCAAACAAATCTTAGGAGGTTGGTAAATGTTTTCAGCAACAGGCAATATCTTAACTGGTTCACAAGATCGTCCAGATACATACACAATATTAGAATTCTCAGAAAAAGAGGGGACGTTGGAGTTGGGAGGTCAATTGTTTCCCAGTACAGTTAAAAATGTTTCCATATCTTCCACAAATTGCAAGTTCAACAAAATTGGAAACATTCCAGTGGTTAGTATAATCACAGGTTGTGTTCGCACACTGCTTGGAATCGTGCATGCAATTGTTCACTTAGGGCCCGTAAAGAAATAACCTGACAATCCTCGAGCAGGAAAACGGTTCAGATCTTGAGGATTTTTCCGCAGTAGATATTCCTG
>QIGB01000050.1 GCA_003228815.1 Chlamydiota bacterium
GTTAATATAATTATATATTATAATAAATTTGTAATTAATATGCAATTAAAATTTTGTTATAAAAACCTCTGTACTGGACAAAAATTTTTTCATACAACGTAACTCCTTGTCTGAGAGCAAGTAAAGCACCTCAATAATTCCCTAAATTTTTCCAATAATACATTCCTGAAAATCGCCTGACGTATTTCATCAAGTCCCCTTCGGAAAAGGCTTTTTGCTCCCCTGCCATGAGTCTTGATGGGAATGGGATCTTCTTCCTCCCTGATATCACCTATTCGATAGGCCCAGCAAAAAGCGATAGTCAACACAAATAACAATCGCTCAATTTTGTCTGCATCGATGATATGGGTGTCTTCCATTCGAAAACCTCGTGTTTTGAGGCATCCAAACATTGTTTCGATCTCCCAACGCCTTCTATAGAGAAATATGGCATTTCGGAAAGTAACATTGGATACAACAATCATGGGCTGCTTGGCTCCTTTCTTTTTCTCGATCGAAACATACAGAGGTAGCCCCCATAGAGTAATTGGTCGATTCAGAATTCTTTTGCGACCTAATCCTTTGCATAGTGTATCAATACGTGCCTTGCCCTCTTCTCGAAGGTTGTCGGCCTTGAAACACGCTTTAACCCTGATGATAAATGGAATTTTCTGCTCGATCAGGAAGTCAAACCATTCTCTTCCTACGAACTCTCGATCAGCAGTGAAAGCTTCAATTTTATCGACACCGAAGCGCTCTAGGACCCGTTTTAAAATTGCGATACGCTCCCCTGTAGTCGAGTTGCCTTCAAGGTCCAAAGCGGCCCAAAATAGAGGAATGCTAATACCTTTGTAGGCTATTGAGAGCATGAGAATGTTGATGAGTGTTTTACCCCACTTCCAATTGGTCCTATCGAGAATCAAAAGCCACTTGCCTTCAAACGGGAATACTTTGGTCACGATCAGAGCGATAATGCTCATATCGAAGGAAAAGTTGGTAAAAAATCGACAAATCCTTCGATAGCACGATTCTTCTTTGGCATCGGTTTGAAAGGCAGAGGCTATCTGAGTGAGATTTATTGTCCTGACTTGAAGGAGTGCTCTTATGATCTGGGCCAGACAATGTAATCTAGCCTTGTTCCAATCTAGAAGATGGGATAAAGTATTCTGCAGTTCGCTGATGTGTTTCATTATACCTCACTGTTTGAAACTCAATGAGATATGATGGCTCATCAGCGGGCTTTTGTCATCAAATCATTTTTTGTCCAGTACAGAGTATAAAAACACACCCCTTCACTCTAAGAGTCTGTCTGTGAATTGCTTTTACCAGAGGGAACAAAGATTTTTTCCTTGGAAGATTTTCTGGAAACCGGAGCGAGCTTTGAAAAGCTCGTGTAGGTTGAAGAAAGGCTTCCAAGGGAAAAAGATTGTTTCCAATTCTGGTGAAATGAATTCGCAGACAGACTCTAAGGAACTTACGAGACCAAGCCAAGGACGAATCAAGAGATGTTTCTCAAGGAGAAGCGAAGGAGGGGGGCTACAACCTCTTACAAATGAAAGGGATAGGCTAGGCTTTTTTCTGTTTCTTGCGGAGGACGCTGTTGCGGATCCCATAGCTAAAATAGATGATATAGCCAAGAAAGATCCAAATGATGAGCTGCATCCAGGTGACGGATGGCAAGGCGATCATTTGGAGGAGGCAGGCGAGTGTCCCTGCCAGAGGGATCCAGGGGAAGAAAGGAACTTTGAAGGGGCGGTGGAGGCTTGGTTGACGATAGCGCAGGACGAGAACACCAAAACAGACGATCCCAAATGCGAGCAGGGTTCCCATCGAAACGAGTTGACCCAAAATGACGACAGGGAAAAAGCCGCTGATGAGCATCCCTAGAAGAGTGAGGAGGATGGTATTGTAAAAGGGTGTGTGAAACTTCTTGTGGACTTTTCCGAAAACTTTCGGAAGAAGACCATCGTGTGCCATGGTGTAGAAAATACGGGTTTGACCAAGGAGCATGACAAGAATGACAGAGGATAGTCCTGCGAGAATGCCAAACTTGGCAAAATAGCGGAACCAGGTGAACTTGCTCCCAAGGGCTTCGAGGGCAACGCTGAAAGGGGCAGGTCCTCCTAAAGCGGTATAACTCACAATTCCGGTGAGGACAAGGGCCATGATGATGTAGATGGAGGCGGCAATGCCAAGCGATCCAATCATGCCAATGGGCATATCTTTTTGGGGATCACGTGCTTCCTGGGCAAGGGTGGAAAGGGCATCAAAACCGATGTAAGCAAAAAAGACAACACCAGCACCGCGAAAGATCCCACTGAAGCCAAATTCTCCAAAGATTCCGGTATTCGAAGGAATAAAAGGTGTCCAATTTTCAGCACTGATGTAGGAGATGCCGAGGATCACAAAGAGAACAATGACGGTCAGCTTAATCACCACAATGATATTGTTGAAGGTAGAAGCTACTTTGATCCCAACAGCAATCATGCAACCAATGAATCCCATGATCAACATGGCAGGCAAATTGACGACGGAGCCGGTGCTCACCCAACCTGTTGCCACATCGTATGCTAGAGGAGAACTTGCAATTTTTTCGGGTAAGTAGAGACCAAACTCGGCGAGAAAACTCGAGAGATAGCCCGACCATCCCACGGAAACGGTGGCGGAAGAAAAGAGGTATTCCAGTGTTAGTCCCCAGCCAATTGTCCAAGCGACGATTTCTCCAAGGGTTGCATAGGCATAGGAATAGGGGCCACCCGCAATGGGAATGAGTGAGGCGAATTCTGCATAGCATAGGGCTGCAAAGACGCAAATGATGGCGGCAAAGAGAAAAGAGAAAACAACAGCTGGTCCTGCATAAAAGGCAGCTGCTTGTCCAACGAGAACAAAGACGCCAGCGCCGACGATCGCTCCGATCCCCATGGACATCAAATTGATTCCGGTCAAAGAACGTTGTAAACCGTCTTTTTTGTTGGAAGCTTCTTCTTTGAGGTCTTGAATGCTTTTTTTTGCAAAGAGTCCTTTAGCCATATTTGGGCAAGCATAGCAAAGGCTTTTGTTTTATAGCAACTCACTGATCGCTTCTACTATCAGCTCAAAAAAGACAAAGAGGGCCAAAAGACTCAAGGTGAGCTTCCCACCGCCGAGTTGCTGGAAGCGACGATCAAGTTTTTTATAGTACCTTCCCGACCAAACCATCATCACGGGAAAAAGGCCAAGGAGCAGGGCGCATCCAATTCCTCCGGCATAGCTGAGGGCTCGGATAAAAATGTGAGGAAAGATCATGGCAATGAACGTGGGAGGAAGGAACACTAAGAGGTAAAGGAGAATACGGGTTCTTCCTTTTTTGGAGAGTTTTAGCCCATCGGCCAAAAAGTCAAATAGGCCTAGGGTCACCCCTAAAAAGGAAGTGGTCAGCGCACAAAAGGCAAAGGCTTGTCCAATGGCATAGACCATGGGAGAGGAAGCAATATTTTTTAGAGGAACAACAGCAGAAAGTCCCTGCTCATTTGCAGCGATGAGGCCCTTGGCTCCTTCTAAAGGAACAATTCCCAAAATGAGATATTCCCAAAGGATATAGACAAGGAAGGGAATGGTACTTCCAATCAGGATCACTTTGCGCACTTTTTTTGTTTCGCCGTGAAAATAATTGCGCATGCTCGGGACGATCCCCTGATAGCTAAAGGAGGTAAACACAACGGGCAAGGAGAGGATGGCAAAGCCCCAATGGAAGTTTGCCAGAAAATCTATGCGTACTTTCCCAAAGCCGATCAAAATAAAAACGACAAAGGAGACAATCAATCCCACCATCAAAATAAAATTGAGTCGATCGACGGCATGGGTTCCGATGTAGACAACGGGAGAAAAGAGCGCAATAAAGATGAGGATGGCAACCGGCGCTGGAAGGACATTATTCGTGACTGCCGAAACAAAGCCTCCACCTCCTGCTGCATAGGCCACGGTCAAACAGTAAAATAAAAAGAGATACAAAATCCAGCTGGCATATTTTCCTTTTTTCCCAAGCAAATGGGAAGAGAGTGAGACGATGTTGGAGTCTTTGGGAAGCCAGAGGCAGGCTTCCAAAAGCAAAAGTCCTGTGGAAGCTGAAAAAATCCAACAGATGAAATAGATGACGATTGCTGGCCAAAAACCACCAGCGGCTGTTGTCACTGGAAGGGCTAGCATTCCAGCGCCAATAGCGGTTCCCGCTACAAGAAAAGATGCAGATAAAACTTTTGATTTTGACATTTTACAGTTTCTTAGATAAGGATATCAGAAAAACCTCTTTAGACAAAATGGGTTTTGAGATATTTTGATGACTAACTCAACTTGCCCCCTATCGATTTTTGGAGCGTTAACGATCGGAGAAGCTGCAAGTTTTGTGAGGAAGGGAAGGTGGAGTGCACCTTTCCAACGAGCAAAGCGCAGCAGATTCTTCGTGCAGGTAGCTCCAGAAAGGGATAGGGGGCAAGTTGAGTTAGATAACCATTGCACCAGGACACTTTGGAACAGAAAATCATTCCCGTAGAGGAACATCAGCTTCCCATTGAAAAGGTCGATACTCATGCGATCTACGTTGTAGAAAAACTTAAAAGTGCCGGGTTTGTCGCCTATCTCGTAGGAGGGAGCGTCCGAGATCTCCTTCTCGGCAGGCGTCCAAAAGATTATGATATTTCGACTTCTGCAAGACCTGAAGAAATTAAGGAAATTTTTCGCAACTGTATCCTGATTGGTCGAAGGTTTCGTCTCGCCCACATCCGCTTTGGAAGGAAAATTTTAGAAGTTGCAACATTCCGCTCGGGCGATCCAAAAAAAGAAGAACTCATTTTGCGCGATAACCAATGGGGATATCCTGAGGAAGATGCACTGCGACGGGATTTTACGATCAATGCCCTTTTTTATGACCCTTCTACAGAGCAGATCATCGATTATGTTAATGGATATGATGACATCAAAAGAAAATATCTCCGTACGATTGGAGAGCCATATGTCCGCTTCAAACAAGATCCTGTGCGGATGCTCCGTCTTTTGAAATTTCAGGCCCGTTTTGGGTTTGAAGTCGATCCGGATGCACACATTGCTCTTGTAGAATGTCGAGAAGAAATCATCAAAAGCTCTCCTGCACGTGTTTTGGAAGAAATGCTTCGCATGCTTGAATCGGGGGCTGCAAAATCTTTCATTCAGCTCTTATGTCATCATGGCCTCATGAATCATCTTCTGCCTGAAGTGGCCCACTTCATTGAAAAGGAAAAAGAAGGTGAAGAGATTTATTCTTATCTTCAAGAAATTGACATGATTTCTAAAGATCCGGAGGCGGAAAATTTAGAGCGCTCTCTTCTTCTCAGTTCTCTAGCCTATCCCCTCCTCCAAAAACGGATCCACACACAATATTTGGAAAGAGAACACATTCCCCACCTGGGTCAAATCCAAAACCAAACCCGTATTCTCGTCTCCGATCTTTTTCAAGAATTCTTGCTGCTTCCAAGAAGGCTGCGCTACAGCATGCAAAATGTGCTGCTCGGACAATACCGCCTCACTCCACTGCACAAAAAAAAGACGAAACGAAAAAGAATCCCTCAGGATAGCGACTTTTCACTCGCCTTAAAATTTCTCTCTTTGCGCGTATGTCTCGAACCGGGCCTGAAAAAAATCTATGACGATTGGCATCAACTCTATTCGAGCATCGAAAGGCCTGAAGAGGAAAAACCCAAAAAGCGCCGTCGACCGAGAAGGAGAAGGACAAAGAAAACTTCATGAATGTTCTGCAACTCTCTTCAGATATTGAAGTGGCGCACATTGGTCCTTCTCTGGAAAAGGGGCGCCTTCCCAGCGTTTTTTATTTTGCCTTATCCGCACAGGAAAGTCTCGAGCTTGAACCTTTCAATCAGCCGGCAAAATATCTTGCCAAGCAAGGGATCCGTGTCTTTTCGATCGATCTTCCAGCACATGGCCCTGATCTCCAAGCAATCGATGCTGTGGGTATTTGGGCAGAGGAATTTCAGGAAGGAAGAGATCCCCTTGCCCCTTTTCTTAAAAAGGTCCATTTTGCCTTTGATGCATTAATGGAAAAGGGATTGATCGTTCGAGAGAAGATCGGTTTGATGGGACTTTCTCGCGGCGGGCTCATTGCAGCCCTTTTTGCCACACAATATGAAGTGCGCAGCTGTCTTTGCTTTGCCCCTCTGACAGAGCTCACATTTGCCCGCGCATTTAAAAAGTCGAAAGAAATTCCGCAGGCAGAAATATATGACCTCACCAATCATCTCGATGCCCTTTGCGAGAAAAAAATCCGTATCTACATAGGTAATCGCGATATTTGCGTTGGGACAGACAAATGTTATTCTTTAGCCTGGGAACTGGCCAATGCTGCTTTTGAAAAAGGACTTCGGTCTCCTCCTATAGAACTCATCATCAGCCCTGCAACTGGGCACTTGGGCCATGGCACACCAAAAGAGATTTTCGAATCAGGAGCCGACTGGCTCGGAAAAACCTTAGGAGCGATTCGATGAAAGGTCCATCTATTTTTCTTTTTGCTGGAGAAGCCAGTGGGGATCTCCATGGAGAAAAGTTGATCCAAAATTTGCGCAGGGAAATTCCGAGTGTTCGCATTTTTGGCGTTGGGGGCCCTAAGATGCGCTTTGCAGGTCTGGAATGCATCATGCCTATGGAAAAATTTCAGGTGATGGGATTTGTCGATGTCTTTTTTGCGCTGCCAAAACTCTTTCGGCAATTTTTCCGTTTGCGCGATGAGATCCTGAAGGAAAATCCCGATATCATTTTACTGATCGATTATCCAGGCTTCAATCTCGCCATGGCAAAAAGCCTCTTTAAACGTTCGTTTCCCGGGAAAATCTGTCAATATATCTGCCCTTCGGTCTGGGCATGGGGAAAAAAACGGATTCCCAAGATGGAAAAAATCCTCGATCTTCTTTTCGTGACTTTTCCTTTTGAAAAAGAGCTCTTTGATCCGAAAAAGTTGCAAGTCGAGTATGTGGGTCATCCTCTCATCCAACAAACGGAAAGTGACAAAGCCCCTCCAATCGATGTCGATCCAAAATATCGCGTCCTTGCCCTCTTTCCTGGAAGTCGTCACAAAGAACTCTTACGCAACTTCCCTTCACAAATTCGTGTTTGCAAAAAGCTGTTGGACGAGCATCCCGATCTATTTCTTGTTGTTTCTGTAGCAGTGGCCCCGTTTTCTCTATTGCTCGACCAGATGATGCGAAGGGAAGGCTTCCTCTCAAAAGATCGGATCATGTTTGTCAGCTCAGCGCAAAATCGCGCTCTCATGAAACGGGCAAACTTTGCCATTGCAAAATCGGGAACATGCAATCTTGAGCTTGCCCTATATGGCGTTCCCACCATTGTCACTTATGCAATTGACCCCTTAGACCTCTTTATTGCGAGAAACCTCCTTCGGATCCGCCTACCTCATTACTGCATTGTCAATATCATCGCAAAAAAACGCATCTTTCCTGAACTCTATGGCCCAAACTTTACGCAAGAAGCCCTCTACGATCATGCCAAGAAATTTTTGAGCTCCGATCAATCTTTAGAAGAATGTAGAGAAAAATGCCGTGAAATTGGTAAAATTCTAGAGAAAAAACAACCTGAAGAAGAAATTTCTTCCATCCTAAAAAGTTTATTAGATGAAAGACCAATTCAAAATTTACATTGATCGTCTCAATGAGACAGACACAGAAAAAATCTTTGAGGTACTTGATGCGACCTTCCTCGACGTTCAGGAATCAGAGCTTTCATTTGAAGGAAACGTGACGATTTCTGGTCAGGCCTATTTAGCAAAAAATCATTTGATTCTCGATCTCAAAATCAAGGCGAGCGCCAAAATGCCCTGCTCAATCTGCAATGAAACGATGCTCGTCCCCATAGAAGTTGCGGACTTCACCCACACAGTAGAACTCTGTGAAATACCATCAGCGATTTATGATTTTTCCGATGAAGTGCGAAGCGCCCTGCTTATAAAAATCCCCCAATTTATCGAGTGTCACCAAGGAAAATGCCCAAAGAGAAATGAGCTAAATAAATTTTTAATGGATTCTCCTGAAGATACCTATACTCCTTTTTCGGAGCTCCCCTCTGTAAAATAATTCCCTTTTTCTATATCCTTAGAATCTCTGTAAATTAAGGAGCTTAAAAAAGAAATGGCTGTACCACGAAATCGCACTTCAAATGCCCGAAAAAATTCACGGCGCGCTCACCATGCAAAGAAACCACAAAATGTTGGAAAATGCAAAAACTGCGGAGGCTCTTGTCTTCCCCATAAACTTTGTATGCATTGTGGGTATTACTCTGGTCGCCAAGTAATTCATGCCAAGAAAGACGAAGAGTAGCGAAGACTACCACCGTCCTAGAATCGGAATCGATCTTCTAGGATGTGAAACCTCTCCTGATAAAATCCTCACTGCAATCGCCTCGCATCATTTCGAAGGCGAACATCCCCCTTTATTCACCATTTTTGGCACAAAGGAAATTTTTGAGCGTGTTTCCACCTCGGAAGATTTTTTCTGCCATGTTGTCACAGAAGAAATCACTATGGAAGAGGATCCCTTGCTTGCAGTGCGCCGCAAAAAAGATTCCTCGATTGCCGTCGGCATTGACAAGCTCAAAGCCTTTGAAATCGATGCCTTCATTTCCGGAGGGAATTCAGGGGCGCTGCTCGCCAAAACCACCATTTCCCTGCAAATGCTTCCGGGAATTGACCGCCCCGCTTTTCTCACCTTGATCCCCTCAAAAATCGAACCCATTGCTGTTCTCGATGTGGGAGCTAGTGTAGATGCTAAAGCAGAAACACTTCTCCAATTTGCCAAAATGGGGATCGCCTACCAAAAAGCCCGTGGAGTTTCGCATCCCGTCGTAGGCCTCCTAAATATCGGAGAGGAGAAAAGAAAAGGAACCCCCGAGATCCGTAAAGCCTATGAAATTTTGCAAACCCTCAACACAACTGATCCTATCGATGCTCCGACCTTCATTGGAAATATCGAAGGGCGCAACGTTTTCCTTGGCAATATTGATGTCCTGATTACCGATGGCTTTACAGGCAATGTATTTTTGAAGACAGCGGAAGGGATCGCCGGTTTTGTCCTCGATCAAATGCAAAACCTTGGCCCGCTAGAAAGCATCCCAGGGATCCGCTCAATTATTGAAGCTCTGAAAAATCGCCTCAGCTACGCCGAATATCCCGGTGCCATCCTATGCGGCGGAGAAGGGATCGTCATCAAATGTCATGGAGCCTCTCCTCCGGAAGCATTTATTCACAGCATCACATCCGCTAGCCGACTTGTAAAAAATTCCTTTATCGAAAAGATCAAGGCCGAGCTCATTTAAACCCAACTTGAGTTTTGGTCTCTGATCTGCTATCCTTGGGATTTTAGTAGAGAAATTTGAAAATCCTATGAAAGAAATTTTAATTAACATCGAATCGAAAGAAACCCGTTGCGCTTTCCTCAAGGAGGGAACTCTCCAAGATCTGATCATCGAGAGAAAAAAGACCCGTCAAATCACAGGGAATATCTATTTAGGCAAAGTCACAAATACTTTGCAAAACATCCAATCTGCTTTCATCAATATCAATGAATCAGAAAATGGCTTCATCCATATTTCAGACATTTTGGAAAACACCCAAAAATTCCAAGAAATGTTCGAAATGGATTTCGACATCGAAATCAAAGAAGGGAAAAAACGAAAAAAAACCCAGCCTGACATCACAAAACTTTTGAAAACCGATCAACCGGTCCTCGTTCAGGTTGTCAAGGAACCAATTGGAACAAAAGGGGCACGCCTCACTTCCAACCTTTCTATTGCTGGGCGCTATCTTGTCCTCCTTCCCAATACTCCCCACCGCGGCGTCTCACGTAAAATAGAAGACCCTTCAGCACGCGATCGGCTTAAAAAATTGATCCGCTCCTTTGAGATGCCATCTGATATGGGATTGATCTGTCGCACGTCAAGCGTCAATGCAACCCAGGAAATGCTCGTTGATGAAGCAAATGAACTGCTCAAAAGCTGGCAGCAAATCATGGAAGATTTCGATAAGGCAACAAAACCGACCTGCCTCTATGAAGAATCAGACCTGATGAAACGTTGTCTCATGACTGCCGTTGATAAAAAATACGATCGAATTCTCATCGACGATTATAATACCAGCGGTGTTCTGAAAAAAATGTATGAGAAGTACAGCAAAGAACACCCGGTAAAAATCGAATATTATCGAGACAAATCCCCCATGTTTGAACGGTTCAACGTCGAAAGAGAAATCGAAAAATCGCTGCGAAGAAAAGTCTGGCTCTCTTCGGGGGGATACCTCTTTTTTGATCGGACGGAGGCGATGTACACGATAGATGTCAACTCGGGAAGAAGCTCTGGGCAAACCGAGATGGGTGACGTTGAAGAGGCTCTAGTCCACATCAATATGGGAGCGGCAGCAGAAATCGCTCGCCAACTGCGCCTTCGCAATATTGGGGGACTTGTGATCTGCGACTTCATCGACATGCGATCCCGCAAAAATCAACGCCGTGTCTTGGATCATCTCAAAGATGCAATGAAAGAAGACAGTGCAAAATGTACGATTTTGGGGATGAGCGAATTTGGTCTGATAGAAATGACAAGACAAAGGAACCGCGAATCTTTATCACAAACGATGAATACCAACTGCCCCTATTGCGGAGGCATCGGCCAAATTAAAACATTTGAAAGCACTTCAATTGAAATTGAAAGAGCGCTAAAGAAACTCATCAATGTGAAGCAGCAGTTTGGTCTAAAACTCATCTGCCATCCACTTTTGAGGGACTTCCTAAAAGGAGGAGATACAAACTTTCTGATGAAACTGGCAGAAGATCTCAATGCCCAGCTAGATTTTGAAACACTTGATTCTCTGCATTTAAACGAATTTGTATTTCATTCCACAATCAATGGACAAAAACTCGACATCTGAAGTCATTTCTTTTCTCAACTCATCAATAAAAAAGGGTGAGATCCCTTCGAAAGAAGGGAAGCTCTTACTTGCTTTTTATAAGAGCTTTCAAAACACTGTTGGAGCTACAAAGAATGTGACTCCAATCTTTCTCACTTTCTTTAAACTTATGATCAAGCAATTTAAAGCACCCTATCCATTTGAACCCTATCATAAGCAGATCCGCAAGCCCTTTGATTATTACCAGTTTGGAAAAGACTTCGTGCGTCCTCTTATCGACAGGAGCGCTTCCTCGATTTCTGGCAAAGAAAGACTAAGAGAAATTACAGAACATTTGAACCAAGGTCATAACGCAGTATTTTTGGCAAACCATCAAACAGAGGCAGATCCCCAGGCTATTTTTCTGATGCTCGAAGAAGAATTTGAAAGCCTTGCAGAGCAACTGATTATCGTTGCGGGAGAGAGGGTCATCACAGACCCTTTAGCAATCCCCTTTAGTATGGGATGCAATCTCCTCTGCATTTATTCAAAACGCTACATTGATCATCCCCCCGAAAAAAAACACAAAAAGCAACTCCATAATAGAAAAACAATGCAACTGATGAGTGAACTACTCAAAGAGGGAGGAAAATGCATTTATGTGGCCCCAAGCGGCGGACGCGATCGAAGAAATGCCCGTGGAGAACTTGAGATTGCCCCCTTTGATCCAAAAAGTATTGAAATGTTTTATCTGATGGCAAAGAAATCGAAAACTCCTACTTTTTTTTATCCCATGGCTCTAGGGACCTATGATCTCCTCCCCCCTCCTGAGACCATCCAAGTCGAACTCGGTGAAGAGCGGTCACTCAATAGAGTAGGTATCCACCTCAGTGTCGGTCCGCAAATTGACATGGAACACTACCCTGGGATGGATCATCCTGATAAACATCTTCGCAGAAAATCAAAGGCCGACTATATTTGGAAATTAGTACACGATGATTATCAGAAATTCCCCAGGTAGAAAATGAAAAAAATCCTCTTTGTTATTGCTTTTGCCCTGCAGCTTCATGCACAAGCACCCCAACCGTTCGAACAAATCGAAGATCGCTCCGAACTCGAAATTCTCAGCCCCACTCTTGCTGAGAGAAAAGTGGCAAAACTCCGTCTTTCCAATGGACTTGAGGCCTATCTCATCTCCGATCCCGAGATCGAACAGTCTGCTGCAGCGCTCGCTGTCAAAGCAGGTTCGTGGAATGATCCTGAAGAATATCCCGGGATGGCCCATTTCCTCGAACACATGCTCTTCATGGGCAACAAGGCCTATCCAAAAGAAGATGAATTCATGCCCTTCATCAAAGAGTCCGGCGGAAAAGTCAACGCCTATACGGCTTCAGATCGAACCGTCTACATGTTTTCAGCTAATAATGCTGCCTTTGAACCGGGGCTCGATCGATTTTCTCATTTTTTTATCGATCCTCTTTTTAATCCTTCCAGCATCGATCGAGAACTCCACGCCGTCGATCAAGAACATGCCAAAAATGTCGAAAACGATGGATGGCGGCAATACATGATCTTCAAAGAAACAGGAAATCCGCAGCACCCCAATGCAAAATTTTCCACCGGAAATGCAGATACTCTTCGCGGCATCCCACAAGAGGCCATGAAAAAATGGTATGAAGAGCATTACAGTGCGGATAAAATGCACCTCATCATCCTCTCTTCTCTTCCCATAGATGACTTGATCCAGTTAACTGTCCAAGATTTTTCAAGTGTTCCAAACCGAGAAGTGGCGATAGACAACTTTCCCCATGATATGACAAGCGAAAAGCAACGTGGACAAATGATCTACGTCAAGCCCGTGAAAGATCTCAAAATTCTCTCTCTCACTTGGGAACTTCCTAAGGAACTTTCTGTAGATGAAGAGGCAAAGGTGGGAGAGCTCCTCTCCTTCATCCTAAAAAGCGGAAGCAAAAACAGCCTTCTCGGCCTTTTAAAGAGGCAGCATCTAGCTGAAGAGATCAATGTCTCCCAAGAACAACTCAGCACCAGCAATAAACTCTTTAGCATCGATGTGGCGCTCACAGAAAAAGGGATAAAGCAAATCGACACCGTCACCACCTATTGCTTTGAAGCTCTTGCCCGCCTAAAAAATACCGGCATCCCCCGCTACATCTTCAACGAAGTACAAAAAATCACCGAAATAAAATATGCGTACCAATCGCGAGTCGATAGTTTTGAATTCGTGATGAAAACGGCGCATGGCCTGATCGATGAAAGCCTTCAAACCTATCCGCGCAAGACCCTCATTCCCACTAGTTATAACCCCTCGTTGATCACGCAATATCTCCAATACCTGACTGCAGAACACTGTCTCTTCTTTGTGATTGCAGACCCTGCCAAATTACAAGTGGAAACGAATCAAAGAGAAAAATGGATGGGTGCAGAATATGCCATCCATCCCCTCAGTCAAAAACGGATGAACCAACTAACAAATGCTAGTGTCAATCCCCAAATTGGTCTTCCTCCTCCAAACCCGTTCATCCCGAAAAATCTCGAATTGATTCACACAAGCCCTTCAGAGAAACAGGTGGTTCCCGTCCTATTACAGGACAATAACCAAGGCAAAATGTTTTTTGCCGAAGACCAGAAATACCTCACGCCTGAAATTGCTCACCTGCTACGAATCAAATCTCCTCTCATAGATGGATCGGCAAAAGCGCAAAGCCTAACTGACCTCTATCTCAAAGCAATCAATGACCAATTATTTCCCCTCATTTCTGCTGCAGAAGCTGCTGGGGCACAAATCGTCCTCAGACCAGATCGCTTTTCCCTTGCCGTAGCCATCAATGGGTATAGCGACGGATCAGACAAAATCCTTGAAGAGATCCTGGGAAATTTGAAAAAAGCACATCCTTCCAAGGAGCAATTTAACCTCTATAAAGAATCGCTTGCTAGTGCCTATGAAAATAGCGAAAAAGAACTCCTCTTTATCCAAGTCCAACAAAATCTAAATAGCCTCATCTTCAATGACGTTCCCACTGCCTCAGAACAACTCACTGCTCTTTCTTCAATCACCTATGAGGCTTTTCTCGACTTCTCAAACAACCTTTTCAAAAAAGCCTATTTGGAAGGACTCCTTTACGGTAATCTTACAAAAAGTGATGCCAAGACTCTTCTTGAAAGATTACAAAATAAACTGAAAGCCGAAGAGTATCCGAAAGCTGAACATCTCATGCGAAGCGTTCTCCTCCTTCCTGAAAAACAGGGCCCCTATATGATTGCCCAGCCAACGAGCATGCAAGGCAATGCCACCATCTTAATGATTGAAGAGGGTTCCTACTCATTTGAAAAAAGGGCCTGCCAGCAGATTCTCGGATCTGTTTTGCAAAATGCCTTTTTCGATACCCTCCGCACCAAGCAACAGGTAGCCTATATAGCTAAAGCCTGGGACAAAGCCGAAGAAAATCAACTCATGCAATTTTTTGCCGTACAATCTAGCACCCATTTGCCCAATGAATTGATTGCTCGCTTTGAACTCTTCCTTGAAAATTTCGTCAAGCAATTCACAACAGAATTGCCCATTGAGCGTTTTGAACATGTCCGCAATATGGCCATTGCAACTCTGCAAATCCCTCCCGAAAATCTCGCAATAAATGGAGCCCGACTCTTTCTATTGGGTTTCGAATACGATGGTGATTTTGACCTCATAGACAAACGGATTGCAGCCCTACAAAAGGTGAGCTATGAAGAGACAAGAGAAATGGCAGACGAATTTCTCTCACGCAAGAATACGCGTCGCCTTGCCTTCCTTCTAGAAGGAGTGGTCCCTAAGGAAAAAGATTTCCGCTACGAACTCGTCTCCAAGGAAGATATCGTTCGCGATGGTGTTTTTGTAACAAAAAGAGATTTTCTCCTCTCAGAGAGTTCTCCTCAGCACACAGGAATCACTCGCTAGAAGAAATATTTATTTCATGTCTTTTAATTGGTCTCTATAGACATGTCGGGTGACATGTGCTACGCCAATGTCCCCCGCGCCCCCTTGAGATTCAATTCGCTGTGGCAAATTGGATTCTCCATCGCTTGGCCGTCCAAAGGACTGATCCTTCGCTCATCGAACCAATTTTCCACTACCGCCTTGAATCCATCGGCTGCTCACGCGCGAGAACTCCCACCCCAGCTTCCGCTTTGGGGTGGGCCCCATCTCGCGTCAACTCGCAGGACCAGTTTTTTTCTCAAACATCCTTGTCAAACTTATGTTGACCAGGCAAAATATTTCCAAAGCAAAGAGAAAAAAAACGCACAGTAGAGTGAGAGTCAATTTATGACCCGAAAAAGAAAACATAATCATCCAGGAAAGATTCTCGATGAGCTTTACATTAAGCCTCTCAATTTAAATCTGCAGAAGCTTGCTGACAGGTTGTGTATTGCTAGAAATACATTGTTTAAAATTAGATCTGGTAGAGCAAGCATCACCCCTACCATAGCCATTTCGTTAGCAGAAGCTTTTGATACGACTCCCCAGGTCTGGCTAAACTTGCAGCAAACATACGATTTATGAAACCAAAAACGCCTTAGATACAATTTCAGGGTCAATGATTGTGTTCGGTCTCCATGGCAATGAAAGTTTGCCTTTCCTTCCTCTAGGATCTTCGAAAGTCAGATCAAATCTAACCCTAGATAAGTCTAATGGGGAAGGGAGCTTCTCGCCATGGATCTTAATAAAATGAACCCTCTTCTTTTCTCCCGATAAAGGCCCTAACTCACACCCCGATTCTCCAGCTGTCAGAGATCTTGCGTTATCCAATACCGACCATGTTCCAACACCTAATTGCGGTGATCTCAACACCAAATTTCTAAAAACGGCAATTGCTTGACCATAAATTTTGGAGATCGCACTTTCGATGGTCTCTATACCTAATGTAGTGTCAATATAGGTACCCCTAAATTTCCCAGTTGTTGGGGCGATTTGTCTCAAAGTTTCCTTCTTATGACAGGCTCCGATTCCAATCGCAAATAATTGCGCACGTGCAGCTGCAAGCCGAGTATGAATGGGTACAATCTTCTTTTGATCAAGAGTGTCTTCCCCATCGGTTAACAAGATCAGTGCGTGGACACCATCTTTATTTCGCTTTGCCATCCTTTCTAAGTTTGTCGTCGCTAGCTTCAAACCGGCGAGAATATCCGTAGTTCCAGAAGACCTATAGGAATCCAATTTTGTTCTGATCTCCTCAACCGAACGCATTTTGCCATCCGTCGTCCGTATAATTTTGGTTGGATTAGAGATTGTCGTTGGTTTTGAAGAAAAGCCAACGATTGCAATTTCGATCTTCGCACCCTCTAGCGCGTTCACAACTTTTTGAGCACTAGTCAAAACGTCATTCACCCCCTTCTTCACGGCTTCTTCACGTCCCTCCTCGCGCATACTCGAACTTGTATCAATACAAAAAGTCAGTGTGACATTTGGTGGTTTAACCTTTGTCTCTGGAATCGCAATGGAAAGTGCTGCAATATCGAGAGTAGATTGCATGCGAACGATAGGGTATTGGGGCCTGTTTTTCCGGTAGCGATGGATTGCTATTAAAGCTACCACAATAGCTGCTCCGCCAATAATCCATTCCTTATGGACCCACAATGAATTGGGAATGTTCAATCGAGCTAAAGCAGGAATATCTGGTAATTTGGAGTAACCTCTTCTTAGAAGAGTTGTATATTTTCTATAATCGGTGTATGCATAATTGTTAGCGTTCCAATTGAAGAAACCTGCTATCCTAGGAAATTCCATAATTTTTTTTACTCCCTGCTTATAAGTCTTGTGTTCAAAGGTTTTCTTAACTTTGTAGAATTATTTCCTCATTTTTTTTTAGGAAGCTAATAGCTTAACTCATTGTCTAAATTTCTGGGAACAGAATATGAGAATCATCAAATTTTGACGCCTATGGAGGAACTTACATAAACAAGGTGCTTGGGTTATAACGAGGGCATGAGCAAAAAAATCAACAAGCTCCTACCCTTAGAGGGTATTTACAAATTCATTTGGACGGAAGATTTTGCCTTTTTCACCTCAATTTTTTGGCTCAAATTCGCTGAATGAATTCATTCAGCTCCATTTTCCGCCAAAAACTGAGGCAAAAAATCCTAAAATCCCCGTCTCAAAGCAATTTGTAAACACCCTCTTAGAGTCTGTCGTGAATTGCTTTTACCAGAGGGAACAAAGATTTTTTCCTTGGAAGATTTTCTGGAAACCGGAGCGAGCTTTGATAAGCTCGTGTAGGTTGATTCCAATCCTGGTGAAATGAATTCGCAGACAGACTCTTAGTTATTCTGATTCATTTGATTTCATTTCGCTAGCAATCTCAATCAAAATCCCATTGGGATCTCGTACATAGCCTACCAATTGTCCCCAAGGTTTCTCTTCAGGTTCAACAAGTGCCACAGCTCCCGATCCCACAGCCTGTTTAAAATCTCTCACGACATCGTTGGAGATAAAAACAATCTCGTTAGCAAATGGTGGATTGTCTAGTGTATGTCTTTGGTAACCATTAGGGAGATTTGACTCAGCCATTTGTTCACTAGCAAAACTGAGTGACGTGCTCCCCGTATCTAATTCGGCATACATGCCGCTTTCATGGAAAAATTTAATGTTAAGCCCGAAAGCTTTTTGATAAAAGGAAACCGTATCGGCAACTTCTTTGACGTAAAAAATCATGTGGCTGAATTTAAGCATGTCATCTCCAAAACTGGATGAAATTTTCTAGAGATATGATACCAAAATTCTCATTCTTTATGGAGGAAAAATTCATCTGGAATAAACCCTGCATTCGAGTTATAACGAGGGAATGAGCAAAAAAGTCAAAAAGCTCCTACCTTTTGTTATTCTGATTCTTTTGATTGTGATCGTCTATATGACCAATATCTATCATTACTTCAACATTGAATGGATCCAAAAAAAAGAACTTTTGCTCGTTGACTATGCTCGCGCCCATCCCATTCTCGCACCTTTGATCTATCTCGGAATCTATATCGTCTCGGTATGCCTTGTTATCCCCGATTCCACAATTCTCACCCTGATTGGAGCCATGATCTTCCCTCGCCCTGAAGGACTCATTCTCGCTGTCTTATCTGAAACTGTCGGAGCAACGATCTTCTTTACCATTTTTCACACCGTTTTTGGAGAATCGCTCATCTTTCGAGAACATATCCTTTTGAGAAGGCTGCGAAAGGGTTTTAAAAAATATTCCGTTAGCTATCTTCTTTTCCTTAGGATTTCTCATATCGTTCCTTTCTGGTTCACCAATACCGCTGCTGCGTATTTTAGAGTGAAGTTCCGGACGTTTGTTTGGACCACTTTTATTGGAGTCATTCCCCTGACATTCATCATTGCAAACGCTGGGCACAGCTTATCTCGCGCCTTTGCGGAAAATAGAGTCATGACCGTCTCCGACATCTTTACCATTCAAGTCAAGATCGCCCTCATTGTCATCGGTATTTTGGCACTCAGTCCCATTGTATATAAAAAATGGATCGTTAAGAAGAAATGGAAGAGATAAAACGCTATCCAATAGTTGTGATTGGTGCAGGCCCAGGAGGACTTGTCGTTGCAAACGGCGCCGCAAAGGCTGGAAAAAAAGTCTTACTAATTGAAAAACAGCATTATGGCGGGGACTGTACCAATTTTGGATGTATCCCGAGCAAAACGCTGATCTCATCGGCAGAAGTGGCCCATGCAACACAAGTAGGACAAGAATACGGAATCGTCTTCGAATCAGAAAAGTTTACTGCAACAGGGGCTCTCGATAGGATCCGAAAAATCATTGCCTCGGTTCGCTCTCATGAAGATCCTGAAGCACTCAACAAAATCGGCGTGGATACTCTCACAGGGGTTGCTTCTTTTGCAGATCCGCACACTCTTCTTGTGACCGAAGCCGGGGGAATGGAGCACAAAATTTATGGGAAAAATATTGTGATTGCAACCGGCTCTTATCCTTTTATCCCGCCTATCGAAGGATTGAAGGACTCCCCATACCTGACAAACGAAACCATTTTCGATCTGAAAGAAATCCCTAAGAGTCTCGGAATCCTCGGCGCAGGACCAATCGGTTCTGAGCTTGCGCAAGGCTTTCAGCGCCTGGGAAGTGAAGTGGTCCTCATCGAATCCCAGCGTGGCATAATGCCGGGTGAAGAGGAAGAAACTTCCAAAGTTATAGCCGAGATGTTTCAGAAGGAAAAGATTGGGTTGCATATTCTCTGTGAGACAAACTATATCGCCTACCAAAATGGAAAATTTGTCATTTGCATTGCAGAAAAAAATGAGAAAGAAGACGTCGAAGTCGATCAGCTCCTCATTGCAACGGGAAGACGTCCCAACATCGCAGATCTGCAGCTCGAAAAGGCGAAAGTCGTTCACTCCGAGAAAGGAATTCCCATTGATGCATATGGGAGGACCAATCAAACCCACATTTTTGCCATTGGAGATGTTGTCGGAGGACCGCTTTTCACACACTTGGCAGAAAATCATGGACGCACTGTCCTCACGACTCTCCTTCTTCCCGGGCCGTTTAAGAAAAAACTCGATCGCGTGCAAGATGTTCCCCGCTGCACGTATACAGACCCCGAAATCGCCAGTTTTGGTCTGCAAGAAAAAGAGGCTCTTGCGAAATACGGCGAGAAAAAAATCGCCACGTATACAATCTCATTTGCCGATATCGATCGGGCTATTTGCGCTGCGCGCACTGAGGGTTTTGTGAAAATTGTGACAAAGAAGTGGAGTAGCAAAATCCTTGGAGTCACAATTGTAGCACCAAGAGCTGGCGAGATGCTGCAAGAGCTGACCCTCGCAAAGCTGCACAATATCCCTTTGCGCAAATTAAGAAGACTCATCCATCCCTATCCTGTCTATAGCGATGCGATCCGACAATTAGCCGATCAATGGCTCACAAAAACCATTCTCGGCTCTTTTCGAAAGGAAAAAAAAGAATGAAAAAATTTACCCGTTATATCCCTCTACTCATCATCGTGATTCTCATGCTCTTTGCCTATTTCTCGGGGATTTATAAAGCACTTGATTTTGAAACGCTAAAATATCACCACAACGAACTCACGGAATTTGTCAACAGAAACCCGATCCAGACTCCTTTGATGTTCATCTCAATGTATATCGTAGTCGCATCACTATCTCTTCCCGTGGCAATTTTTCTCAGCCTCCTCGCGGGCTTTCTCTTTCCGCAACCCTTTTGCACGATCTATGTCGTCATAGGGGCAACAATAGGCGCCACAATTTTATTTCTTGCTGCAAAGACAGCCCTTGGGGGATTTCTCAAGAAGAAAGCCAGCCCTTTCCTCGCAAAAATGGCAGATGGTTTTAATAAAAATGCTGCCAACTATCTTCTTTTCTTGCGTTTCATCCCCTTCTTCCCCTTTTGGGTCGTCAATCTCGCTCCCGCCTTTTTCAATGTCCGCTTGCGCACCTTTATCTGGACAACCATGATTGGAATCACACCAGGCACTTTTGTTTCTACACAAGCTGGAAGAGGTCTCAATGCTATTTTCGAATCAGAAGAAGGTTTTACCTTCGGAGCCATTTTCAACACGGAAATGAAAATCGCTCTCGTCTGTTTGGGTATTTTATCACTGATCCCTATACTTGTGAAAAAATGGAGAAAGAAAAAAGATGATCGACAGTAAATTCAGAGCCCCCTATCAGAACTTCTTCATTACTCCCCTTTTAAAAAGCCCCTTCTTGCAGAAAGCCGACCCCACAATCCTCACACTCATCGGACTTTTCTTTGGTCTCTTGATCCCTGTTTTTTTGCCTCTTCAGCTTCCCTTCCTCGCTTTGGTGTGTCTAGCCTTGTCTGGATTTTTTGACACTTTGGATGGCTCTGTTGCACGGCAAATGCAAAAAACCTCTCCAAAGGGAGCTGTCCTCGATATTACCTCGGATCGTGTGGTTGAATTTATGGTGATTTTGGGTCTTTATCTGGTCGCGCCACAAGAACGGAGTCTTTTCTGTCTCATCATGCTCGGGAGTATTTTGCTCTGTATTACCACTTTTCTCGTGGTGGGAATCTTTTCGCAAAATACAACAGAAAAGAGTTTCTATTATAGCTCAGGACTTATTGAAAGGGCGGAGGCCTTTGCTTTCTTTGCCCTGATGATGATTTTCCCATCCGCGTTTATCCCCCTTGCCCTTCTCTTCACAGGGCTTGTCATGGCAACGGGGATCGTGCGCATTTACCAATTCACAAACGCTCTCTGAAAAAATCGAGTCCAAAAACACGCAAAATAAAATCTAAAATCGAATAAGAAGTACTGATAAATTTATAGAGAACTTCATGGCCGATTTTTATTCGCAAATCTTCCAATGTTGGATCACGGTTATAGGTATCCAAAATGCGATTACAATTCGACGTGCCCCTATATATATTATAATGATAACACCATTGAGATTGAAACTTTCCTCTATATTTTCCCTCTGGCTCGGAATCCATCGGCCGTGCTCCATGCAAGTGCATAAAGCGGAAAACCTGCTCAGGATCATAGATGTCTTCTGAGGGAACGGGATAGTCGTCAAGGATCCACTCGACAACTTGAACACGCGCATTGGGATGCTTAATTCCCCATCCAATGTGTTTTTGTCCAGTCTTATTGACCCAATCACCGAGTGTTCCCTCGTGATTACTAATATTGCGATAAATAGTGAACTGGGGAGGGATTTCCCTTTCATCTAGGGAATTGATCTGTTTTGCCAGACTTTCAACAACACGGGCATCACTTCCCACACAATTAAAACCAACAAATTCTTCCACTTGTGGCCAAAAATCTCGCATGAAATACCCTGCATGCCCCCCGCCTAAACTATAACAAAGAAGTTTGACCTTTCTCCCTCTTGTAAAAGCGGGATCTTCCATCAAATCTTTCAGTTTTTCGTAAGAAGCCTTATATCCCGACTCGCCAATAACTTCTTCCATATTATTGAGAAGAGAGGGAATGACATCTGTATGTCCTAAAGTTTGCTTTGTGCAACGGAATGACAAAATAGGAGGCGACTTTGAGTCCTCTGAAACGGGTACCAAAGCAACAGCTGTGAGCCCTCCTTCAGAAATGATGTCATGAACTTTGTAATACTCCAGTGTTCCGTCAATCGCACCAGGCGCTGGGACCACCAGGTCAATATCTTTCACATTTTTTTTTGTCTCTAACAAACTCACAATGCCCATCGAAAGGCGGGAATAATAGGGATGGAGACGAGGAATATTGGGATCATGGGAAACCAATTCTTCAACTCCTCGATAAAGATTCGCCCGATGTTTATCCATGAGAAACGGATCATTGGTAAAATTCTCATGCTTTTCAACGGCTCCCCCATGTACTCTACAGGGATCTTCCATATTGCCGAGAAAGCGCAGGCGTGTCGCATGTTCATGCAATCGGTGAACCTCCTCTGTAGACTGATTCTCAAATGGAGGGGGAAACCAAGAAAGGGATGCAAGAGATTCTGTTAAATTTGCAGTTTTGGGATTGGCAGCCCCGACGCCAAAATATTCGACGTAACGCCTCTCTAAAGGTAAAGAGGGCGAATAGGCAATTCGTTGCCAATCAAATCCATACCGCTTACAAATAGCATCTCGATTCGCATCAGTAAATTCCCTTTCTATTGCCCTTCGAAAAGCAGACCAAGTCACTTCATTGAGCTCTTTTTCATCGGGCTCAAAAGAACATGTTTTCTCCAATCGTCCATCTTTCAAGACAAGAGCATCCGAAGGTTTTACCCTTTGCGACGCAATAATAAAATCTTGAAAGGAAGGGCTGCTATGAAAATAACGCTGATGAATAGAATCTAGTAGATCACCCATAAAAAGTTCTTGAACCTAATGTTTTTTCGGTAAGACTATACCACACTGGAGAAAAAAATTCAGGTGTTTTCGCTCATATTGTGATAAACCGCATCTACATCCTCGAGCCCCTCGAGCCATTCGATCAATTCCATGTTGGCTTTTGCCACCTCAGCACCGCAGTCAATATAAATTTTGGGAATCATTTCAAGATTGGCCTCTTCGCATTTGACCCCATCTTTCTCCAATTTTCCCTTAACATCGTAGAGGCTGCTAGGAGAGGTCGTGATCATGAAGAGGTCATCCGTCGCCTCAAAATCTTCCGCTCCACAATCGGTAGCAAGCAAGAATAAATCCTCTTCGGATCCTTGATCCATAGAGACTTGGATCACCCCTTTTTGTTCAAAATTAAAGGCTACAGAACCGGGAGACGCGATCGATCCCCCTTTTTTATTCGTGGCAATCCGCATCTCTGAAACGATACGATTTTTGTTGTCTGTCATCACCTCTGCAATGATTCCGACACCGTCATGGCCATAGAGTTCATAGGTCAATTCAAAATAATCAGACTGATCGGTACTACTTGCCTTCTTGATATTACGCTGGACATTCTCATTGGGCATATTGGCCCCGCGGGCTTTTTCCATGGCAAGACGGAGCTTAGAATTGGATTTTGGATCGGGGCCCCCCTGCTTGACGGCGCTAATAATTTCTTTCGCAACCCGTGAGAAAAGTTTGCCCTTTGCAGCGTCGGCACGCCCTTTTCGGTGCTTGATGTTTGCCCATTTACTATGACCAGCCATAGGCTACTATGGTACCAAAGTCAAAGGGCTTTTTCCATGAAAATTTTTCCTATATATTGCTTGTTGTCTTTGATGAATGTTTTGTGGATTCCAAATTCCGTAAATCCCAGCCTCCGATAGAGATTGACAGCTGGATTGGTCTCGTAGACCTCTAGATGAAGCATTTCCATCTGAAATGTATTTTTTGCTAAAAGGAAGAGTTCCGCAAGAAGCTTTGTCCCAAGTCCTCGATTCCGGTACTTCTGGTCGACAATGATCGTAATCAGACATTGATGCTCAAATTTTTTATATCCTTGCAGATTGAGAAAAGCTATCCCACAGAGATCATCGCCAACATAGGCAGTGAGACTAGCTCCCTTTCGACAAAAGATTTCCCAGACACGAACCGAATCTTCAATCTCGCGCAAATCATACATAGGGAAATACTGCAACACATCGGGCTGCAAAAGCCAATTCTTAAAATGCTCCCCATCTTGGATCCGACTGGTTTCAATGACGAAATTTTCTATGTTGCACTCTCCATCAAAATTCTGGGATAGTATTTTCCGTCTTCTTTGACATATTTTTCTTGCCGCGCGAATTCTTCAAAACCGAGATTTTGCAAAAGGGAAATAATCGGATTCACATCGAGAATTTCTGCATGAATCGATTCCAAACGGAAAGTCTCTTTCCCCAAATGTCTCAAATTGCGCATGAGCGCATATCCCACTCCCTTTTTCTGGTGCTCCGGATCTACAATGATCTGAAACATTGCATGATGAGCCACTTTTCGATAGGGCATCAGAAAGAGGACACTCATCCCAACTGGCTTGTTCTGATAGGTTGCAGTCAAAGAGGCGTTGTAGCGACAATATCCGATCCAAATCCGGACAAAATTTTCAAGCTCTTGATCATCACAAGGGGGAAACCAGTGGAGCATTCCGTCAATTTTCAGCCACTGGCGCAAGACTTGCATATCCTCTATCTTCGAATAGCGAATATCAAAATCTTCAGAGTCTGTGATCCTCATGAGACTATTCCATTATCCAAATTCTTTTAGGTAAGCGTTGATGAAATCATCGAGATCTCCATCCATCACCGCATCTATATTCCCCACTTCATACTTCGTTCGCGTATCTTTGACAAGGGTATAGGGTTGGAAAACATAATTTCGAATTTGGCTCCCCCAAGCAATTTCCTTTTTTTCTCCACTCATTTCCTTAAGTTTACTTTCCCTATCGAGGCACTCTTTTTCATAGAGCTTAGCTCTGAGGAGTTTCATTGCTGTTTCTCGATTTTGAATCTGACTCCTCTCATTTTGGCAAGAAACTACAATCCCCGTAGAAAGGTGGGTAATTCGAACTGCTGAATCCGTTGTGTTGACATGCTGGCCTCCGGCTCCTGAAGCGCGGAATGTGTCTACACGAATTTGGTCGGGGCGGATCTCGATCTTGATATCCTCATCGATTTCAGGGATCACATCAACAGAGGCAAAGCTCGTGTGGCGCCTAGCGTTGCTGTCAAAAGGAGAAATCCGCACGAGGCGGTGAACCCCCTTCTCTGCTTTGCAATAGCCATAAGAAAAGGGACCCGAAATTTTATAGGTGATGTTTTTGATTCCGGCAACTTCCCCATCCACCCGATCGATTGTTTCGATCTTCCAATTCTTTCGAGCAACCCATCTTTCATACATCCGCGCTAGCATCAGCGCCCAATCGCATGCCTCTGTTCCACCGGCTCCCGAGTTGATACTCAAATAACAGCTCTTGGGGTCGAGTTCTCCCGAAAGCATTTTGCGAATTTCCAACTCTTCTAATTTCTTTTCAATTTGCGTAAGCTCACTAAGAATTTCCTGATAAAACTCCGGATCATCCGTTTCACTGATATCCGGCAAAAGCGCTTTCACATTCTCAAAGCGCTCCTTGATCTGATTGTAGGAAAGTGTCCAGGATTTGAGCTGATTGGACTCGTCGATGATTTTTTGCGCGGAAGCTGCATCTTCCCAAAAATTGGGAGCTTCCATCAAACGGCTCAACTCTTCTACTTTGGCTTGCTTTTTTGGCAAGTCAAAGATACCTCCACATGTGAAGGAGGCGGGAATCAATACTTTTGATCTTACTTTCGTCTTGTTCGTTCATTCTTCTCAGTATAATCCTTGAAAGAGATCTATGCAATCCCTTGAATTTTCCCTCCGAATTCATACACCCTCTTAGCAAAAAACTTTTCATCTTCCCTTAACCCCTCCTTTACATTAATCATTGCTTCGATATAATGTTTGTGATTTCGAAAAAAAAGGGAATTTTTAGACCCCCTTTAACCTTTAACCATCCCTATAGGAGGTAACAATGACCGCTGCTGTTCACAATCCCGTAGTTGCAGAAGCTACAACAACTACCACCAACACATTTGATCAAATCAAAGAAGGCTTACTCAATTCAGTGTATTGGATGGGTAGGCAAATCCAATGGCTTGGAAGCACCTTGAAAGACTTTGCTTTTAAAGTTGTCGAGTTCGTCAAGCCTTTCTTCCAAAGTATTGGCAAGATGCTTGCTGAAACCTATGATAAAATAAGAGAATTCATCATTGCGAACAAAGAAGTATCTACCTATGTAGGTATCGCAGCTGTTGTCGGTGCAGCATTGTTTGGGTTGTCTTACTTCATTTGCTGTGACTCTTCTTCAAAAGAAGGGGACAAGCAAGCACCTGAAGAAAAGAAGCCAGAAGTTGTTGACCCTGCCGCTAAATAAGATACTATTCAAAAGATAAAAAACGAGTGGGAAAACCCACTCGTTTTTTTTCGGATGGGATTCCACCCACCTTCATGCCTCATCCAAGACCCATCTTAATCTAAAAGAGCTGGTACTGCGAGCGACAGAAAAAAAAGGGTAGAATCCCTTTTTTTCGTACGCGAGCAGCCCGAGGCTCATGTGACAAAGGCCGTGTTATCTCAAAAAGTGTTTTTCGAAATGTCCAAACTCGAGCGATTAGGGGTCAAATTGAATTTGCAATTCAACTTGATGCCTGCTAGTGCTCTGTCAACCATTAAATTGGGGGTAGGTTGGTTCAGCTTTTCGCCTCGATCTGCATTTTTTATGACGAGACATAATCAGGTGATTAGGCAAGGAATCAAAAATTCAGAGAAGGCTAAAGATGAATAAAGACACCCCCAATTTAATGGTTGACAGAGCACTAGGTCACATATCGGCATTGAATGGAATGATCCTGAAGAATGGAATAGTCCCACTTCCATGAAGGCGCATTTAAAACTTCTTGCTTGAGTTTGAGACAGCCTTCTTCCATAAAAGCTGTCACTTTTATTCCACTTGGAACGTAAATCCGCAAATCTCCTCGCAGAATCACATCTTTTGCATAAAACTCACCAGATTCTTCGATGAAAATTTCACATTTCTCCCTATGAACAATTTCATCTTTCCAAAATGAACGAGAAGCTTCTCGATTGATCCCAGAATTGCGAACGCGCACATTCTTAAGAACACATTTCCCCGTGCGATCGCTATAATGCAAATAGCCATCTCCATCTCGATGTCCCATAATGGCATCACTCGTAACCTGCAAGCTTCCATCAACATCAAGGTTCTCAACATAGAGCTCGGCAATCTGCAGCTGGATTTCCGCCCCCATAGTCAATCGCCCATTTCGCAACTTTTGTCCGATGATTTCATACTGAGGACCTAAGGTTGGATGATAGAGAAAAATAAATGGAGGACCGCTTAAGAAAAAAGAGAGGGGCTCTCGCAAGCGAGGAACCTCAAACCCGCAGAAATTTTCAAGGAGATCACGGGCATTCTCGAGGAAGTCGAGATAACATTGTTCCGGCGTTTGGAGCATGGATGAGCCAAAAGCAAATTCCTTTTTCACTGGTGAAATTGTCTTTCTTCTTTTGTTGCATGTGATAAAGGTCCTTTTTTGCATCTTTTCTTCAACTAAGGCATCCGCAATGTTTTGCATTGTCGATTCAAGGCGCAAAATCTCTTTCTCGATGACTCCACCTTGTAGATCCTTTGTTTTCATTTTTTTTGCATTGACAAGCATGCCGGGGATAGGATTACTCTCAAGAAGACTTTCAATCACATTTAGATCCACAAATAATAAATTTGTATTTGCAAGGAGGTCTTCTTCCTCAACCTGAAAGTGTTCAAAATCGCAATACTCGATATTTGTGAGGCAAAAACCCTCCTCGGTTTCAATGACCACATTGACTCCCTCACTTACCCCCTCAGCACGGGGACACGCTGCAAAACCGAAATCTTTGTCTTCCTGAAAACCGATTCCCAAAAAAGCAAGAAGACCATAATCAGTCCCCGCAATCAAATTGTTGATCTGCCGAACGAGTGCCTTTGTTCTTCCCTTTTCCTTCAGCCAAACCAGCGCTCCAGATTGTTTGGCTAATTTCCAAACCACCCCATGTCCACCCGGCTTGGTGAGCAGCTCTTTGTTTTCATTAATGCACCAATCTCCCTCACAATTCATTGTGGGAACAAGAGGTTGTGCAAAGAGAAAGAAATCCTCTTTTTTTCTTCCCAACCACTTCTTTTCATCAAGCATCTGAAGTAAATGTTTTGTGCCATTTTTCTCCTCAGAACTCATTAGTGCGATAGGAACGCAAATCTGCTTACCAAAGAGTTTCCAATAGAGAAATTCACGCGCTTGCACATCTTCGATCAGTCGCTGTAAAAGAGTTTTTTCCGCGAATTCAAGCGTTGCAGCGATTTGAAAAACCCCTGTCTCTTCATTGCGAGGAGATAGGCGATCTGCAGCCCCTCCCACTGGGTATATTTCAGCAAGTTTTGGAAGATTGCGAATCCCAGTAAGAATATTTTCCCGCACCGACTCCGTGCACTTTGTAATGTCTCTAGAGTTTGGAGAGAGATATCGTCCCTTCTTCTTTTTAACCCCTTTTTGAGCGAGGAGGCGAAGACACATGATATGATACCCTACAATCCCCCCAATTTCAGGATAGAATTCTTCTAAATCGATTAAATACTTCGTCAGCTTGCCAAAGGATTTTGTTTTTCCCATTTGCACTCTTTGAAGAACACCTTCTTGCCCCACTGCAAGAAGAGCATAGATCGCATATCTTTCTTTCTCTGAAAGGGCAGCAATCGCTGTTTGAAGAGACTTGTGTTTCTCGAGATATTGTGTTGTAACAGGAAAATTTTGGACTAGTTCTAAACGTTTGTCAAAAGATTTTTCCCTCAGGAGGCTCTCATTGAGCTGAAGCACATCTTGAGTCTGCTTTACTTGGGGCATCTCTATCTTCTCCTTGATGAATAGAAGACAAAAATTGCCCGAAATAAAGGAAAAATGCAAGAGACTTGGGCCATTAGGGAAAAATATTCCTAGCCGAGAGTTTTTTTTTTGACTATAATTCCCCTATAGAGCTACAAATTGTCATTCGAGGAAAAAAAGAAACCCCTCGTACGACGTCCGCCTCTAATGGAGAAGTCATAAAGAAAGGAGTAAAAAATGGCAAAAAAAGCACAATCAAAATTCATGCAGCCAATGGAACTGACACCTGAGCTAGCTGCAATCGTTGGAAAAGGCCCCATGCCACGTACAGAAGTGACAAAAAAACTTTGGGCATACATCAAGAAACACAAAAGACAAGATCCCAAAAACAAGCGTTTCATCAATCCTGATGATAAACTCGCAAAAGTTCTTGGGAAAAAACCCATCAACATGTTTGACATGACAAAAGAAGTCAGCAAGCATCTTTCATAAATTTCATCGTTTGCGGCAGAAAGAATCTTCTGCCGCAACTATAGCTTATTATGACTACAGCAATTCTTCTTTCAGGCGACATGGAATCGCGAAAAAGAGAAATCCTATTGAAAGGCTCTGAGGAAGACCTCACCCTTGCCGAGAATTATCTGCCGTGAACGAATCCCCGCCTTCTAAATATAAGCTCATCATCGCTTATGATGGGACCCCCTTCGGTGGCTGGCAAGTGCAATCCAATACTTCCTCCATCCAAACACACATCCAGACAGCCTTGTGCACAGCTTTGCGCGCAAAAATCGATGTAACTGGTGCCGGCAGAACCGATAGCGGCGTGCATGCTCTCGAGCAATGTGCGCATTTCTCTGTTGCAAAAGTACTCGACCTTCACAAACTTACGCGCTCACTCAATGGCATTCTACCAATTGAAATTCGGATCAAAGCAATCGAGAAAGCCCGAAGCGACTTCCATGCTCGTTATAGCGCTAAGAGCAAAATCTATCGCTATCACCTGCACATCAAAAAGACCATCGATCCCTTCAGAAGACTCTATTCCTACCACCTACCCTATCCAATTGATCTCGAACTTCTCAAAAAAGCAAAGAACCATTTCATTGGGGAGCACGACTTCACCTCTTTTTCTAATGAAGCACACAGAGGTTGCGCCTCAAAAAATGCCATTCGCATTCTCAAACGGATCGATCTCATCCAGCAGGAAGATGAAATCATCCTCGAATTCGAAGCCAACGGCTTTTTATACAAAATGGCCCGCAACATCGTAGGAACCCTGCTCGATGTAGCAAGGGGAAAACTCCCTATAGACTCCATTCCAGAAATTTTTGCAGCAAAAGATAGACGAAAAGCCGCAGCAACCGCTCCAGCCCACGGACTCTTCCTAGTAAAAGTTATCTATTAAATGAGCTAGGAATATTCTCAAAAGAGGGAAAATGCGAAACCCCAGAAATCTCTTCCTCCTGCAATTGAGGATGGGCTGGATCACAGATCAAAATGGGGAGCGCCATCGTTTGCTTAAGAGCTAATATCCCGCGCAAACTATCCTCAAAGCCGATCACCCGATCACCCGGATCAGCCAATAGCTCCATCGCCTTAAGATATGCATCCGGGGCCGGTTTAGGGTCGTCATAATCTTCTCTGGTGATCCAAACGGGAATCGTTTTCAGAACAGGAAGAGCATGTTTGATCATATCGACTTGTTCTTTACTTGAATGAGTAGCCACACACCGTTTCGCACGCCCCTCTGCAAGCTTTTGAAGAAATTCCTCCACGCCAGGCATCAATGCAATCTTTCCACCCTGCAAAAGCTCCATGTAAATTTCTTTTTTTTCTTCGTAGAGAACCTTCCAGTCCTTGTCTTCTTCAAGATGAGGATGAAGAGCTTTCTGCAGTCCATCTGAGCTGGAATGGGCAACGGCCAAATATTGGAATTGATCCCACCTAAGCTCATAGCCATAGCGCTTGCAAAGTATCTGGTAAGCCTCATGGTGAAGTTGTTCTGTATCCACCAAAAGACCATCTAAATCGAGAAGAAAGAGATCAAATCGTTCTATCCATCGCATAAGAAGGTAATGATAAGCTAGGTGGCTAAGTTTTTTCCATAAAAAACGAATGACAAAAAAATTTTACACCTTGAATCGGTTGTGTTGCAAAAATCCCGAGGAAAGACTTGATAAAAATTTCTTAAAAGAGCGAAGCTCCTTCGCTGTAATCCAAATAACCTAAGGAGCTTCTAATGCGTAAACGCACTTGGCAAGAGTATAACCAAAATCTCGTAAATTAGGGGAAGGATCACTTTTTACCTCGACCAAGCAGCTCTTGACTCTTCGTTTCAATGTAAATGTAAACGTGGCCGTCCTAGAATCTTCTCTCACCCGTTAATTCAACTCTTACT
>QIGB01000061.1 GCA_003228815.1 Chlamydiota bacterium
TGGCATGTTGCGTACTTCTCATCTTCGGAGTTTTTATTCCCCCAGTAGCTGGCAATCCAATAGCCAATCGCTGCGAGGATGGAATCTGCGATCAAAGCCAAACTCCTGAATATTTAGAACCTTATGTAAGCCCTTTAGAAGGGAGGGTGACTCCTGATGATCCTGGGGTCATTGAAAGGTTTCCCGATTGGCTTTCCCGTTTCCCTCACAATGAACTCCTTGTAACAGAAAGTGGAAAGAACTGGTGTCTTATCGAGGACAAGAAGGTACCAAATTTTGAAGACTGCGATAGGCTTGCACCTATAAATGTGGAGGTTGTCAAGGAAGTGACGCCGCCAGAAATATATAAAAGCATGGTAGACGATAATTTCGACGTGTCTTTTAGAGAGAGAGGTTACGCCCTGCGAGCAATGATTGACGAAGGAACTGGAATTAGTCAGGTCGGTGTCAACTTCAATCCCCAAAAATTCACAAATCAAAAAGCTGCGCTCGAATACTTAGAACAAACTGTCTTGCAAGATCCTCATTTTTTTGAACACTCCGAAGAGGAAATCATTGCAGTGATCAAAAACACACACGCAATCCTTATGAATCTGCTGCCCGATCGAGAAGGGACACTTCGTCCTGGAAAGTATCGGGATCAAGCAATATTTGTAACTGAGGAAAAGAAAGAAATTTCCTTCAATGAATTCAAAAGAATTTTGATGAAAAAGGGAGGAACAAAAAAAGATGCTCTCATACTGAAAAATATCTTCGCAAAATGGGAAAGATACGGATTTTTTGAGGACGCATACAAACATTTTTCAAGAAGAGAGAAAGCAGTTTTCAAAAAGGTGGCTTATGTTGCTCCTATGCCCGATCAAATTGAGGAAGAGACGCGCATTTTTGCCAGAAGGCTGAAGGAAATGGGAGCAAAAGTGAGAAGTCGAGAGCTTCCCGCTATTTCTGTTGCCTCTTGGGTTCATGCAGAACTGGGACGGATCCACCCCTTCGCCGATGGGAATGGTCGCGAAGCTCGAGCATGGACAGATGTCATGCTACAACTCGGAGGCTATCGGGGCATTATTTTCCCTGATGACGATGCATACACACAAGCTATTGAAGCGAACCAGAAACAGCCCGGTCGATTTTCTTCTTTCTTAGAAGAAACAATTGCATGGGCCCGCACTCAAGAAGCCTTAAGTTGATCCAAAGCACATGAATCCCTTATGATGGGGATATGAGACGAATCTTCATCGTACCCAATGTTATCACCGCTTTTAGCCTCGCCGCGGGTCTTTTTGTCATTTTCAAAGTCAATATGATTGAGCCAGGTATGGGGACCTATAAGTCGCTTTTGACTTCTTCCTTTTTGCTCCTTTTTGCCGCTTTTGCCGACTGGGTCGATGGGGCCATCGCCCGTGTGATGCATGCCGAGAGCGAATTCGGCTTTTTGTTTGATTCCCTTTCCGATGCAGTAACATTTGGGGTTGCTCCCTCCGTTCTGATGCTCAAAAGCCTTTCCCTTGAGCAGGGGACCCTTCTTTCCTTTATTGCTGTGATTGGGGCTATGGTTTTTTCCATTTGTGGGATCTTGCGCCTTGTTCGGTTCAATGTGACCATGGCAGCCATCAAAAAACTGCCTAAACACCGGACAAAAAAGTTCCGCCATTTCATTGGACTCCCTATCCCAGCAGCGGCCCTTGCAGTGGTCTCTGCCAACTTGCTCTTTGCTTACCCTCGCTTTGAAAGTTGGGCGGGACTTTCTGAAACTACCGAGACATTGATCATGACCTTCATCACACTCGTCTTTGGCTATTTCATGGTCAGTCGCTTCAAGTTTCCAAGTGCCAAGGTCTTACATTTTCGAGTCCCTTCTTTTCAGCTCGTGTTCTTCGCCGTGGTCATTGCCTTTTTCCTCCTCTATGGAGTTCTCTACTTTTTCCCAATTGCCTTCGTAGTGACTTCATGGACCTACATCTTATTCGGCTGGGGCATTGTGATCATTCGTTTGATTGCCGGGAAAAAGTCAAAAACCTTAGCCGATTTTGAGCCCCATCATGATGATTGAATATGCTTTTTTGGCAGTTCTTGGCGCCCTCACCATTTTCTTTTCTTGGAAAATGCAGCAGTGGAAGCAGCGGTGTCTCGTTCTTGAAGAACATCTTATATTTGCCAAGAAGTCGCAAGAAGAACTCAAAGAGTCCTTCAAAGCCCTTTCTCATGATGCTCTTGAGAAAAACAACCAGGCCTTCCTAGATCTCGCCAAAACCAGCCTAGAAAAGTTTCAAGAGAGGGCAAAAGGTGATCTAGAAAAGAGACAGCAGTCCATCGATGAGCTCGTAAAGCCGGTGAAGGAGACCCTTGGAAAACTCGATGAAGGACTCCACAAGCTCGAAAAAGAGCGGAAAGGAGACCATGTCTCGCTCAAGACCCAAGTCCAATCTCTTATGGACGCGAAAAAAGAGCTGTCGCAAGAAACTTCCAACTTGGTCAAAGCGTTGCGAACACCGCTCGCTAGAGGGCGTTGGGGGGAAATTCAGCTGCGCCGCGTAGTAGAAATCGCTGGGATGCTCAATCACTGTGATTTCTACGAGCAGAAAGTAGGGGAAGGGGCCCTTCGTCCCGACTTGATTATCAAGCTTCCTGGTGGGCGCCAAGTCATCATCGATTCCAAAGTTCCCCTTGAATCTTACCTAGATGCGATCCAAACCGATAACACAGAAATTCATGAGGCGAAACTCAAAGACCATGCCCGTCTGATCCGCTCCCACGTCGCTGCGCTTTCGAAAAAATCCTATCATCAGCATTTTTCTCCCACTCCTGAGTTTGTCGTCCTCTTTCTTCCCTCAGAAACTTTTTTCAGTGCAGCCCTGCAATACGATCCTGCTCTGATTGAAGTCGGAGCCGATCAAGGGGTAATCATTGCCACTCCCACCACGCTCATTGCCCTTTTGCGTGCGGTTGCGTATGGCTGGAAACAAGAAAGTATTTCTCAGCATGCCGAAGAGGTGAGTCAGCTAGGTCATGAGCTGTATAAGCGAATTGTGGATATGACCGGTCATTTTTCGAAAATGGGAAGGGCTCTTTCAACTGCCGTCGAGTCCTACAACAAGGGGATCGGCTCTTTAGAGACGCGCGTTTTAGTCTCTGCCCGCAAGTTCAAAGAATTAGGTGCAGCAGCATCCAAACTCGAGATTGATGCCGTAGACGTCGTTGAGAAATCTCCCCGCAGAGTAGAACTTCAAAAATCTGAGACAGAATAAATTCACCACCCGCTTCGCAAGCTCGCTAGAGACCGCAGAGAGCACGGAGAACACAGGGAAGTATAATGCTTACTCCACTTCATGAATATAGTAGGCAGGGAAAGCGAAATTGTTGTTTTTTCGCGGAGAACCAATTACAGTCACTTCTTTATCCACATAATCTTCCAATTCAATTTTTGTGCTGTAGACGTAAGCTACAGGAAGATTTTTGACTTTAAGGACGTAATCTCCGGGCCTATTTTTCACAGGCGATTTAAAGACTTCTAAGACCCCTGATACTGAAGAAGCAATGAGTTTTTCTTCATCATAAAATTCTTCCATGCTTTTTTGATCGTTGGCTTTTGCCCAACTTGCAAAAATTCCCTCTTCAATGGAATTCCATGTTTTTGTTTGAAGAGTAGCTGGAAGAGCTCTTTTTGCTCCTGATGGAGCTTTTTGAGAAAGGTTTTGAGTTACAAGAGCTGCCTTTTCTTCAAGGTAGGCAATCCGCTTTTGCAAATAATTCTCTTGGGCTTTAGTCAAAGCTTCTTTAGCTATTTCAGCTTTTTGAGGGAAATCGGTGAAATCATGAATGATCGTGAGGAAACCTTGTTTGAGTTTTTCGAAATCAATTTCCTCAAAGATTTTTTCCATTTCCTCATTTGCATACAAATTGGCTGCTACCAAGAGCTGCTGGACTGACTCTTTGCGCCTGGCTATTTTTTCCTTAAGTTCTGGTCCACCTGCGTACTCGATAAATTCTTTTGCTACGTAGAAACGAGTACTGGGCGGAGGAGCAATCTCGAGCCATTTGCGATTTTGAGAGCTGATGTCGCCGCTAATTCGATCACCTGAATTGAAATGGCCAATGACTGGCGCTTCGAGATCGGGTTCAAGTCGGACATTGACACGAGTCCCTTCGACAACCCCATCAAGAACAAAGCTTCGAAAAATAAAGGCTTTGATTGATCCTTGCGGCTCAACGCAATAATAATCTCCTTCTTGATCGATAATAGAGACCATTTCATTTTTGATGAGTTCGCGGACAATATAGCCATCGAGATCGGGCTGCAAACGCATCCGGACTTTGTCGCCAGCCACTTTCCCTGTAAAAGGAGAAAAGGCTGCCTTGACAGTGGGAGATTTGCGCTGGAACTTTTTTTCAGAATGAGAGTTTCCTAGCTGAATTTCTTTAGGGGTTAAAGGATTATTTGCAAAGCCACTGCAAGTGAGAAAAAGAAGTGCGCTTACCAAGGTGAAAAATTTTACCATCACAGTTAGTCCTCCAAAACAAAATGGTGGTCAGAAATCTCATTCTAGGAATTCGAGTTTTAAAAAACCATCATTTTTTGTCGAAGAACGTATTCTACGAATTCAACACAGCTCGGATATGTTCACAATTGGGGTGCCCACAAGTGCACCCAACAGGATTGCCAAGAAACACATTGTAGTGTTCTTCAGCATTAAAGGGATTGGTGACAATAAAGAGATTATCTCCCTTCTGATCGATATCCCACTCACGGAAACGAAGATCGTCTTCAGAAACTTCCTCATCCTCGTGATCATCATGAGAATGATTTTGAGAGTCCTCCTGCATTGCTTTCATGATTTGGCAATGCATGCAATTGCAATGAGGTTCAGGTTTGGGAAAATTGTCGACATTGTCCAATCCAACAACTTTGGAAAGCGATGCGATTTTTTCAATGACCTCTTTGGGAAGATCAGGACTATCGGCAGCTTCAGGATTGTGTTGCAAAAGATTTCCCATGTGCGCATCGAGACCAAATCGCAAAGGAAGACTGAGAATAGCAGAAGGATTTTCTAACATTCCTGGTGGTAACATGGGCATTTGAGAAGATTCATTGGGTCCTACGAGATCAGTAACATCGAGTTCAAGATGTTTTTCATGAGCAGCAAAAGTTGCCTCTAAGGTCTTTTTATCAAGGCCTGGAATTTCAATCGTAGACCCATTGACAAGGCCAATAATCAAGACAGAAACCCCATTTTGCTCTTCCAAATGAAGGGAAATAACATTTTTCCAAGATGTTGAAATATAAGGGGGAATGCTCAAAATTTTTTGATTGATTTTCATGTATTTGCCACACGTTATAAACTATATTTACAGATTATATCTTGAATGGAAAGATTTGTCAACATTTTAGCAGTCTCAGAGTCTGTTTGCTGATAAAATCTCACAAACCCTTGTAGATTAAGCTCATAAAAAAATGATTGTCTCAACGACCCAGAGAAGCTATGCTCCGAAATTAGAGACCAAGAGGGTGTTTACAAATTGCTTTCGCCGCCAAAAGCAATTTGTAAACACCCTCTTGGAAACATTTCCTTAGGAGAAATTGCCTGTGCCAAAAACCATTTACATCATCGATACCAATGTCTTTTTACATGATCCCAATGCCATCCACACATTAGAAAACTGTGAAATCGTGATTCTACTACCTGTGCTAGAAGAATTAGACGACCTCAAACGGCTCACAGATGACCGGGGAAAAAATGCTCGTCTGCTCATGCGATATGTCGACACATTGAAAGGACAAGGAAATATCAAAGAAGGTGTCCCTACCGAAAATGGAAATATCATCCGCATTCACACTTCGATGCAGCCCATGGAAAGAGGGGAATTTCCCCTTCCAATGGAAAAGACCAATCACAAACTCCTTATGGCTTTTCAAATTGCGAAGAAAAACCCCGATGTAGTGTTTCTCTCTAAAGACCTCGTGATGCGCGTCAAAGCCGAAGCAATTGGCCTCAAATCAAAGAACTATAAAAACCTCAAATTTACCTATGAAGGGCTTTATCGCGGCTACCGCAAGGTCGAAGTAGAAAAAAGCCAGATTGATTTGTTTTTTAAAGATGGCAGTATTCAGTTTGACAAGGAAGAGTTTCATCCCAATGAATTTTGCGTGATGACCTCACCGGAAAAATCATCTGCGGTTGCTCGCTACAATGCCAAGGAAAAACGCCTCGAGCCCCTTCTCAAAGTGAGCCAAGACATTTGGGGCATACTTCCTCTCAATCTCGAACAAAAATGCACCCTTGATTTGCTTCTTCGCGATGATATCAAACTCGTCACACTCGTAGGGCCTGCAGGGACAGGAAAAACCCTCCTCACGATTGCCGCTGCAATGCGTAAAGTCTTTGACGAAGGTCTCTATTCCCGCATACTCGTGAGTCGCCCCATCGTTCCTCTCGGAAAAGACATCGGATATTTGCCCGGAACCAAAGAAGAGAAACTTGTCCACTGGATGCAACCCATCTATGACAATATCGAGTTTTTATGCTCTTCTGGGAAAGGAGAGAGGAATAGTGAGACACAAGAATACATCATGGAAAGCGGGAAAATTGAAATGGAAGCCGTGACCTATATTCGCGGGCGCACACTTCCCAAGATGTTCATCATCATTGACGAAGCCCAAAACCTCACTCCCCATGAAGTGAAAACGATTATTTCACGTGCTGGGCAAGGGACCAAAGTCGTTCTAACGGGAGATCCCACCCAGATAGATAATCCGTATCTAGACAAAGATTCGAATGCACTGACATTTACTGTGGGGAAATTTACCGATCAACTCATCTTTGGGCACATGTTCCTCGAAAAGACCGAACGGTCGGAACTCGCAGCAATTGCCGCAGACGTGATGTGATCAAAATGTAATTGCAAAAGTCTGGATCAATCGATTCTTGCTGCCACATCTGCTAATGTGGCTTAGAACTGATTCATAAAGTATCAGATCACTTCGTGGAATTCGCTAGTATTCCTGCTGCTAATATTACAATAGCAAAACATGCAAAAAAACATGCTCCTTTTATTGTCTGTGTATCAAAGTCTCTCTCTCTCTCTCTCTCTCTCTCTCTCTCTCTCTCTCTCTCTCTTCTCTCTCTCTCTCTCTCTCTCTCTCTTTGGCGTCTTGCAATGTTATTCACCACATCACCCACCTCACTGGCCATTGGTAACCCATTTGGGTTTCCTTCGGCATCTAAATTCTGTGCTAAAGTTAAGGTTACGCATACATTTTGTTGAAAAACATTTCGTGATCTTGTAGCTTCTTCATCATTTTTGTCCATGCCTAAAAAACATGGTTGATCATATTTATTTTTTCCTTGTTGATAGTTTCTTGCATGGACTAATTCATGAAAAAGTATTTCACTTAACGGAGGACGTTTCGTACATGGACTATCTTCTCGAGCACAATTAGGAGAAACCAAGAGTTTGCGAACACAATTTTCGTAATGATACTGGGTGAACACTAAGCCGACTTTTGATTCAATTTCTGGGGTCATATAAATATCAGATGCGGAACCTCTAGTGCTCTGTCAGTCTTTGATTTTAGAGTAAATTGATTTTAGTTTGCGTCCTAAATTTTAATCATGACAGAGCACTAGATGGAGTTTTAGATCCTTGTTCATCCTTTGGTATTATTGAAATAGAACACTTATTAAAAAAATCTTTACAATCTTCCTTTAACGGGTGAGTAGTGAGGATGACCTGTTTTTCCTTTGGAGATGTCCTCAAATAATTTTTTTACCGCTGCTGGTAGCTTGAATCAGGGTGAGAGCTTCTACAACTCTCTTATGCCAGCCAGAAGATTCAGTCGGCAAATAACAGCAATCTGGGACCTGAAATCGAAAATTCATTTCATTAAAAAAGACACGCATAATCGAATATTATATTTTTTTTACGCTTTTTTTAATTATCTTTACAAAAAATTTACAATCATTTAAACTATTTGAATGATGATTGATAGTTTGTATATTAATAACTTCTCTAATGAAGTAACAAATACTCCTCCCGGGGAACTAAAAGAAATTCTTTTAGCCGGTCGAGGCATGAGAGTTGAAAGCGCTCAAAAGACCCATTTTTGGGACTTGGAGCAAAAAAAACTCCATCGCGCGTTCGATTCGATCTATGCACTTGGAATACAAAGACTTGCCGAAACGACTCCCTCGAAGCTCCCCCTTTTAGTTGATCGAATCTCTCCCAGATTCCCAGCAGGAGGCAAAGAGGCCGTTCAAGCCGCTAAAATCGGCCTTGGAGGCTATGCTGGGTGGCTAGTGGGGTGGGGCTATGGAAAATCCCAATCAAACCTCATTCTGCATGAATATAGCCATGCCTGGGCTGCAAAGAAAATTTATCCTGAAACGGACCCTAAAGTTAGCGTAAATGCTCTTCACTGGCTCAAGGAGAGAAATTGGTACAATTGGTTTTGGGGCATTCGTCAGGATGCTCCAGGAAATTGGACTTCTTATGCTGGAGGACCCTTATCCGAATTTGGGAAAAGCTTAACCCCATTAGAGCGCAACCTCTATATCACTAGTGCGGGGCTTGGATCAGAACTCATTCTCACAAGTGCAGTGGCTGGACTCGGACTTTTAGCTATCAAGAGGAAGCATCGGGTACTAGGAGCTTCTCTTTTGGGTTTTTCGGTGATTTCCCTTTCTGGAGCGCATAGTTATATCAGACGATATCCCGAACTTCTTGTGAGTCCAGATGGTGTCGCAAAAGGAGATCCTGGTGAAATTGCCACTGGGCTTTCCAGTCTATGGGATATTTCAAAATCGGAAGCCTTTCGCATTCTCTGGTATGGATATTTATTTGTTCCAATTTTGCTTTTTACTTGTCTTGCGATTCTTCTCGTAAAACCCCTTCAAGATATTCCTGATGAATGTGTTCTCATGCGTCTTTTGACCCAAGAAGATAAGAGCTTCGAGCTTCGAAAAATTCTCCTAGAAGTGGAGCTCGACATGGCTTCTGAATGCAAGCAAATGGAAGAGCTTTCAACCGAAAATCAAGAAAAACTCACTCTCAAAGCCTGTGATGCCCTCATTAAGAAAATCAAAGCCAATCCAGAAACGCGTGCTCTCTTCAAAAAGATCCGCAAAGAAATTGCAAAAGAAATCAAAGGAAGCAATCATTTAGGTGGTCTTAAATTCAAATTGCAAGAAATCGCTGCGATCGTTGCTTTTACAGCGTATCAGATCCGCAATTTGGAATTGGCAAACATCTTCCCCAAACTCATCTACTATCTCTCAGGACTCTTTCTCATTGCGCAGAGCATTTGCACCCTCTACGATTGCATCCAAACCGTGCGAGATTTAGCCAATGAAAAATTCAGCGCTCTAGCCAAAGGGATCAGCATTGCTCGGGCAGCTCTTTCCATCGCTACCCTCATCGTGATTGCTCCCACACTCTACGCTCCTGTAGTTGCGACCTATACAGTCCCATTCTTAATTGCCGCTGCAGTGGCACGCTTGGCCCTTGCGGGTATCCAATATTTAGAAATGCGCCGAATCAGTGCTCAGCAAGCGAAGAGAGAGCTTGAAAGACAACAACCTTCTCCAGCTATTTTGGAAGCAGTTTAGGAATTTCATATGTGCCGCCTAAGATTAGGTGGTTTTTGGCTTGACTTTTTGTAAATTTTATTTTATAATCCATATAGGCTTGTAATAAAAAATATAATAATTATGTGTTTAGGAGAAGTATTATGACAACTGTGGTTACTGATCATCCAGAACCATCATCTTCAATTATTGCTCAAGCAGCGATTCAATTGCCTAGTACGGGAGATAGAGAGAATTCTTATGTCTATAATCCGTGGTTCAAAGGGAAATGTTATTTATTATGTTTCCATTGTCATGCGCCTCTCTATCGAGAACCATCTAGCACAAATACTCACGACGAAAAATGTGCAAAATTTCCCGGAAAACATGACAAAGAAGCGATGCGCTCAAATGACTGGAAGATCATTTATGTGTTCGGTACTACTGCCACCGAACCAGAACATTTGCAAAAAATCCAAGAAACATTCTTTGAAAAAATCGCAACATTGTTAAAAGCCAAATAAATCAAACAGAAAATTCGTGAAAAGGGGTAATACATTACTCCTTGATTTCAAAAGACAGAGCTTTGAATTCTTGATCGCCAAGATTTGTATAGGAAAGGGGATCTGTGTATTTTTCAAGGAATTCGGCAACTTCTTCCCAATCCTCTACTAGGACATTTCCCTTTGTATCATCAATTTGGAATTTCGACCCTTGAATAGAAAGCGTGATACTATCCCACTGATGAGTATGAAAGGGGACTTTTCCCCCGGGTTTCACAGTGATCTCCAGAATGCGGATATAAGGATTTTCTAAGACAATTTTATGCCATTCTGAGGCTTTCAAAACCGCATCGTCTTTCCCGGGCGGGGCGATTTCTGGTATTCTTTTTAAATCAAAATCTAAATTTTTGGATAGATCGATAAAATCATCAATAATGGAGGAATTCTCAATCGGTGAAAGCTTCTGAGTGATTGTTTGAATTGATTGAGGATCTAAATGATACACCTCAGTTAAGCACTCATGAATTTTGGTTTTTTGATTTTCAGACATATTTGCCTCAAGTTTGTTTAGAGCAAAACAATATAATAAAATTGATGTGTAGTATCGCATACACACTTAGCCAATAAGATAGAATAATTAGTATTTTTGGAGCTAGAAAAATCTGCCCAAATAAGAATGCGGATTTTTGCAATCAGACACTGGAATTTCGCGGTCGAAAAGCTCGCCTTTTTGATGATTTCCCATTACCTTTAAACTTGCGATTAGAACGATTAGCACGAGGGCGCCGTGTCGATCGCGACGGATGTTTTGGTGCACGAGGCTCTAAGCCAGCAATCTCTGCAATATCGATCTGCTGCCCCGTAAACTTTTCAATCTCTTTCACCAAACCTGCATCGCGCCTTGCCACAAAAGATAATGCTGTTCCCTTAGCTCCAGCACGTCCTGTACGTCCAATGCGATGAACGTAGTCCTCAGCATTTTGAGGTAGGTCAAAATTGATGACGTGAGTGATCGTGAGCACATCGATACCTCGAGCAGCAACATCGGTAGCCACCAATATTTTGATCTTACCATGCCTCAACTGCGTGATTGTCCGAGTCCGCTGCCTCTGGTTCATATCACCATGCAGCGCTGCTGTTTGGAATCCTTTGTCCTGCAGCTCCCCAACAAGTTGACCTGCATGTCGTTTTGTTGAGGTAAACACAATGGCATGGTTCACGCTATCCTCATTCAGAATATGGTCGAGAAGGCGGTTTTTGTGATACAGATCATCAACATAATGGAGTCTTTGCTTGATGTTGCCACTTTCAGCCTGCTCAGGATGAACAATGATCTCTATGGGCTTATTCAGAAGTCGCTCCGATAGCTTGATGACATTTCCTCGCAACGTTGCTGAAAACAACAACGTCTGTCGCGAAGCTGGCGTCTCTGCAACAATCTGCTCGACAGGTTCAATAAACCCCATATCTAACATACGGTCAGCTTCATCAAGAACCAGCATCTCCAGGCGAGAAAGGTCAATCTTTCCCCGATTGATGAAATCAATAAGACGCCCAGGAGTAGCGACAAGAATATCATAAGGACGAGACAGTTTGCGCATCTGCGAATGATAGGGAACACCACCACCAATACAAACAGTTTTTACATGGTGCAAATATTTGCTATACTTCTCCGCCTGCGTAGCGATCTGCATAGCAAGCTCTCTTGTAGGAAGAATGATGAGGACTCGAGGTCCCTTGCCGCTCTTCTGTCGATTGGTGGCCAAACGATTAAGGGCGGGCCATAGAAATGCAGCCGTCTTCCCCGTGCCCGTCTGAGCCGAAGCCCTGATGTCGAAGCCTCGCAAAATTTTTGGTATAGCTTTTATCTGAATCTTCGTTGGTTCGGAATATCCCGCCTCAGCAACAGCCTTAAGGATTTTGGGATGCAAACTTAAATTATCAAAAGTCATTATGTCTCTTCATTTTTGTTTTTTCATTTAATCATCATATAAATTTTGTCGGATTTAAAGATATCTAATAATTCAAAAAGAGTGATATTCACAAAAAATTCATGAAAATTGATGTATTCATCGTAGTTATTTTTTCAATGAGAAAGTGTCTCATATAAAGGATTATTAACCCGAGGGTCAAACAGATGACACTCCAAAAACATAATGAGATTTAGCCGAAAAAGGCAAATTCCAAACTGGCGGAATGAGTTATGCAATGGTCTCATAATGTAATCGCGCTTAGCTCTTAAGGCTCGAAGGGCTTTGACACAGCCGAAATTCCGATTTTTGAATCACGATCGGTATAAAATCAATATCTCTATCAATTAAATTTAACAGAGTCTAAGAGTTTTTGTATCTCTTGAATGAATTCTGTTTCATTTTCCAAATTGCATGTCAACTCAAAATCAAATGAATAAAAACCATTCACGATGTGAAAATTATTCACTATCTGATAACCAGAATTGTCATCATTATCTTGTAGATGGCGTTCTCTGTAACAAGGAATATCATTGCCAATTTTCATTTTTTCAATTGTTAGATTCGGTTCTTTTCTCGACAAGGCAAATTGATAATCCTCCTCAAAAGATAATGGCATAGATGAATGCCGGCTATTTAACCAGAGCTCTACTCTATCTGGAAAATGAAACAAGCTTGTAAATTTTCCAAATCGATCTAATTGGGGTTTCACAGTATTTGGAACATAAAACGAGAGGTGAGAATCAGTGTGATAAAACACACAGTTTTGGCGATCGAAATAATATTCATCTTCCTTGGAAGTGTTAGCATAGTCATCTTCATGTTCCTCGCCTCGCAACTCTCTATAAAATTTCTCAATGATTTTTTGTTTTTCGTTTTGACTTATTGTTTCAAAAGTAGTTTCTGTAAAAGCAAACAAACTATGTAAACGCACCCAACGATCATCATAAAGGCGAGCAGTAGCTCTGTCCCATTGTTCAAAATGATCGATAGCTTTAGAAAAGGCTTCCTGCCAGGTTTGTAATTCATTTGCCGATTTGAGCACTTCTTCAGCGACTTCTCCTATTTGCATGGCGATTACAGTTGAAGAATCTCCGAGGGTGACGTCACCACTAATTCGCGCATCAATTTCAGTACGAAAAATTGCTGCAACGCATAAGGGAGCTGCTTTTTCAAAATCCTTCCTTTCTAGAAAAAATAGCCCTGCATAAAGCAATGTAGATGGAATATATAAACCAGGAGAGGCAGCAATCTTTTGCGCAACTCGATGTTGTTCTTTTATCGGAACCGTCGGGTCGGTCAAAATATCGGATAAAGCAATTGATTCTTCTACATTGATCAATGCGTAATCTCCTCTAGGAACTGAATCAATGTAAAGTGTTTCTCCGTATAGAGAAAAAAGAGGAAGACAGCCGACTAAGATACTCCATAAAAATTTCATGATAGACTCCAATAGCGCTACGAAAATCAAGCAAGGATAGTTATGAATACATATTTTTGTAAACTTCCAAATGAGGGTCTTTTTCATTGGGAAAGATTTTCAGATTATTGCATAAGAAACTTTGAGATCATTAAGAAAAGAAGAGTGTATGAAATTTCTCTGTGACCAGATGTGCTCTGAATTAGGAAGATGGCTGCGAACTGCTGGATATGATACAGAGATCATAACGACTTCCTTGGAAGATCGAAAAATCTTTGAAAAGGCTGTTTTAGAAAAGCGTCTTCTCATCACAAGAGATAAGCATTTTAAAGAAATCGATCCTGAAGGCAAAACTGTCATTTTTCTGATAGGGGAATCTCTTGATGAATGGACGGAGCAGTTAAAAGAAGAAAGTGTGGATTGGCTGTTTCATCCCTTTTCTAGATGTCTCCAATGCAATACTCCATTTGAAAAAATCACGGGTCCCATTGATGTGCCTCAGGAGATTCCGGAAGATGTAACGGAGTTTTGGTCTTGCCCCACATGTAAGCAACTATTTTGGTTGGGATCGCATACAGAGCGGATGGAAGGCCAACTTGAGTCTTGGCAGAGGGGCTCTTCTTTGACGATTGGTTTAGGTGGGGATCTCATGATCGGTCGCCTTGTTAACGAGTATTTAAATGATCGTCCCCCTTCTTATGTATGGGGGAATTTGCATCCCGTTCTTCGAAAGATGGATTGCAATCTTGTCAATTTAGAAACGACCCTGACCTATAGTGAAAAGCTACGACCGAAGGTCTTCAATTTTAAAGCTGATCCAGAAAAAGTTGCCGTTCTTACTGAGGGACCCATCCACGTTGTGAATCTAGCGAATAATCACATTTTGGATTTTTCAGAGGAAGGGCTTTTGGAAACACTGCAAACACTCGATCGATCGAAAATTCTTCACGTGGGTGCTGGAAAGGATCTCACACATGCAAAAGCCTCGTGCATCATCGAAAAAAAAGGAATCAAAATAGGCTTTTTGGGTTGCACAGATAACGAACCATCTTGGAAAGCAAAATCGTCACACCCAGGGACCAATTATATCGAAGTGGGCGACCTCGATTCGTTGCGTATATCCATTGCTGCACTTCGCATACAGGTTGATCTTCTGATTTTATCGATTCATTGGGGGCCGAATATGCGAAAGAAGCCTCCAGCGAATTTTCGCATATTTGCCCATGAAATCATCGATCTGGGAGTGGATATCCTGCATGGTCATAGCGCTCATATCTTCCAAGGAGTTGAAATCTATAAGAAAAAACTGATTCTCTATGATACAGGGGATTTTGTGGATGATTATGCCGTCGATCCCATCTTGCGCAACGACAGATCATTCTTTTTCATTGTAAAAGCGAAAAAACAGAAGTTGATTTCCTTGAGGATGATTCCCGTAAATGTTGCAGAGTGTCAAGTCAATATTTCAGATGAAGATGAGCATCTAGATGAAATGGAGAAGCTTTGTAAAGAGTTGAAGACCTTGCCAACGAGAAGAAAGCATGAACTGTTTATTTCTCTAGACAGTTGATTTTAAGTGATTTAAGGATTTTATTTTGCATCCCTCTTCCAATAATAGTTTTTTCCCTGTAAACTGGTTTTGTTTATGGAGAAACCCTGGGCATAAGTTAACACGTTGCATTTAGGCTCTTTTTGCTCCAGTCAAACAACAAGAATATCTAGTGAATTCAAAGGGGTATAAGTATCGCTCTGAATTCCGCATTATTAAGGAGAGCCAAGATGGCCAACAACAAGAAATTATACGTAGGGAATTTGTCCCACGATTTAGATAACAACGATCTCAAAGAAGCATTCCAGCCTTATGGTGAGGTGGTCTCAGCCCAAGTTATTGTGGACAGAGACACAGGCCGTTCCAAGGGTTTTGGATTTGTAGAAATGAGTGATCCAACACAGGCTCAAGCTGCCATTGATGCATTGAATGGTACTGAAATTGCAGGACGCACTCTCACCGTTAACGAAGCTCGCCCTCAAAAAGAGCGCGGTGGAAGCGGCGGCGCACCTCGTGGCGGCGGCGGTGGTCGTGGATTTGGCGGCGGCGGAAGACGCTACTAGTCCTCAATCATTTCTAGATTGAAAAACTGCTACTTGTGAAATACAAGTAGCAGTTTTTTTTTGCTCAAGTGACAACTTTTCTAAAGACGCTGGTCGCCCAATACATGGTGAGAACGGCAAATGGAATGAGGACCAAAAAGGCATATAAGACTTGGATCGATGTAATGTTGCCCAGTGCCAACGCCCTCGAAGCTTCAACGACATAAAATACGGGATTGAAATGCGCAACGATATTCAACCAAGTTGGCGCAAGGGACATGGGTAAAAGGGTTCCTGATAATAGGAGAACAGGAAGGTTAATGCCATGAACTACAGGAGCATATCTGTCTTCACTTTTCAAAATGACTCCTAAAGCGCTTCCAAAAGAAGAAGTGATGATAGTCAAAAGCGCTAAGAGGACAAATAATAGGAGAAGGCCGACAAAGCTCCCGCGAAATCCAAATGGGAGGGAAATGAGGATGAAAAGCAAGCTTTGGAAAAAAACAGAACATGTGTCAAAGAGGACTGGCCCTGCAAGAATGGAAAATCGATTTGCTGGAGAGACTCGTAAGCGCTCGAGCACTCCAGAGCGTACCTCATCAATCATGCCAAACCCAGTAAAAAGTCCTGTTGAAAAGGCGATGATGGGTAGCATTCCTGGAATAAAAAGAGTAAGAACGTTGTCTGTCCCTAGTGTTCCTTTTGCAGCAAGTGAACCCAAAAGAGGAGTAAAAAAAGCGAGATAAATGACCGGTGTGATAACGCCCATAAAGATAAAAATGGGATTGCGAAGGGCTCCTTGAATACAACGGAGTGTCAATAAGCCGATTTCCCTGAAAATGTTCATTCACTAGCTCCTTCTCTTAGAAAACGCCCCGTTTTTTGTAAAAAAACATCATTCAGACTGGGAATGGACATTTGGATAGTCTCAAATTGAATGTTGGCTTGATCGAGTAGTCGAAGAATTTGGGGTAAGACAGAAGCTCCTTTATCTACATAGAGTCGCAATTCCTGTTCTTCCGTTGTGATTTGTCTGATGAAACTTGTTTCGCTTCCGAATAGAGAAATCGCATGATCATGGAAATTTTTTTCTACACCTAAGGTAATGATATCCCCTGAAATCTGCTTCTTCAAAGCGGAAGGAGTCCCCAGTGCAACGATTTTTCCATGGTCCATGATTGCTAAGGAATCTGCCAGCGCATCGACCTCATCAAGATAATGGGAGGTTAAAAAGATGGTAATACCCTTTTGTTTTAGCTCGATAATTTTTGACCATAAATTATCCCGACTTTGAGGGTCTAAGCCGGTTGTAGGCTCATCCAGGAACAGAATTTTTGGTTGATGCATCATGGCAAGAGCGATATCAAGCCTTCTCCTTTGACCTCCAGAATAGGTTTCAACGAGTCTATGGATGCATTCACTAAGTGAGAAGGCATCCACTACAGCCTTTGCTTGCATTTGCGAGTCATGTTTCCCCAGATTATATAAGCGGCCTTGTAAAATCAGATTTTCCCATCCAGTTGCATGAAGATCTGCGCCTCCTTTTTGGCTCACATATCCAATACATTTACGAACAGTTTGAGGATTTTTTTTGACATCGATTCCTGCTACAAATGCCTCTCCCTTTTCAAAGGGGAGCAGAGTGGTCAGGATCCGCAAAGTGGTGGTTTTTCCCGCTCCATTGGGACCTAAGAATCCGAAAATCTCCCCGTTTGGAATCTCAAGATCCACTCCACGAAGAGCTTCAACAGGTTTTTTGGACCCTGGAAACGTCTTATAGACATTAGATAAAATAACAGCTGAATCGGGTTTCATAAGGGACATCAATGATAGAGGATTTCTTCCTTTTTTGGAACCTAAAAATCTTCTCTTGGGGACGAGCTCTTGCGCGGTTTCTTTTTTTTATGGAATTTTTACAAAGGAATGCAATTCTGTGGGGGGCATCAGATTCCAAAAAAAGACTTGAGTGCGATGAGCATAGGGAAAATCTGCTCTGGGATTTTGGTAAAGAATTCCAAATTCTTGGAAACCTTTATGAGAAAAGAAATGAAGAGAAGCCTCATTTTTCATAGGATCAATAAAAACGTCTGCAACAAGCCCACCTGGTTTGAGCTTTTTGCAAGTATTGATGAGCAATGAGCCAATCCCTTTTCTAGAATGGCTGGTTGTAACACCAATTTGCTCGATATAACCAATAGATGATGGCATTAGCAAGCTTTCAAGCTTCTGCATATCCATAGTCGTTTCGATGGATCCGATGGAAGCTTCCCGATATAGTTCTTTGAATTCAGAGATGTCTGTGAGGAGGATGTAACCTACCAAAATTTCTTCTAGGTAAGCACCGACAATGCAACCATCTTTTTGTTCTAGAAGATTGTTCAGATATTCTGGATTCATAGGGATAAATAAAAAACCATCCTGAATGTACTGATTGGGAATTGGATGTTGTATAGGGATGATCAGAGAGCGTTGTAGAGTAAGAAGTTCTTCAATCACTCTATCTTTTGAAGGACTATTTTGATCAGTCAAAATGATCTGAACATGAACATTTTGTTCATCTTGCTTAGATTGATCACAAGAAAAACCGAAGCTATTTAGAATGATGACGAATAAGATGAGACCATTGCATAACTCATTCCGCCGGTTTAGAATTTGCCTTTTTTGGCTAAATCGTCCTTTCGCACTACACAAGCTCTCAAAGAGCTTGCTCCGTACTCCAAGGCCAATTAATCCAAAAAATTCTAAATTCCTCCGCCGAAAGCAGTTATGCAATGGTCTCAAGATAGTAAAAAATTTTGTCTTTAGTTCTTGCAATCTTCTAGGACATTCTTAATGTGCCGATCAAAATCCGACTCGAACGAGAGATCTTGTTCAATCCGATATTTTTCAAACTCGCTTTCTGCAAAAGCCTGAGCTACCTCTCGGCTTACCTTACCAGGATGATCGAGAATGTCTCTTTCATTGAATTGAAGAAAAGCATTCAATTTCTCTGACCAATCTTTCATTGTCATTGGAATATTTTGCTCTGCTCTGTCCTCAGCATAATCCAGATACATGGTTACGATGCGATCAAGCGATTTCAATTCCTTCTCAGTGAGGTAATTTTTCGCAATAATGACATCCGGTTTAAGGATTTTTCCATGAGGGGCATTTTTCCAGGTGCTTAGGCCCATTCTCTCCTTCTTGCTATCTGCTCTTTCAAGGATTAACTCAGCGGCAGTATGTCCATGGATTGCAAAATGAAGTTGATTTTGTACTGTGGCAAAGAATTTTTGTGTGATGTCTGCATCAACGCTATAATCCAAAGCCATTGCGTAGATGTCAGTGATTTTTTGGTAAAACTTCCGTTCACTTGCTCGAATTTCTCGAATTTCTTCCAGCAAGTTGTCAAAGTAAGCTTTGTTGAAGAAGGAACCATTCTTTAAGCGTTCATTGTCAAGTACGTAGCCGCGAATGGCAAAATCCTGCAGTACGCTGGAAGCCCATTGTCTGAATTGGATTGCGCGAGTTGAATTGACCCGGAAACCGACTGCAATAATGGCTTCGAGATTGTAAAATTCAATATTCCTCCTTACCTCTCGATTACCCTCCTTTTGAACTGTTCGGAAATTCCGAATAGTTGCTTCTTTAAAGATTTCCTTCTGGGAATAAAGGTTGCCCAAGTGCTCATTGATCGTCGGGATGGAGACTTCGAATAGAACTCCCATCAATTTTTGAGTCAACCAGACAGTTTCTTCTGCTACCCGGACTTCGATCCCATTCTTACCAGCTTGTCCAGTGAAGATTAGAAATTCGACAGTGCTATTACGAATCTGGAGTTTTTTTTCTTCATTCATGTTGTGACTAAACGCTTTGATGTATCTGGCTCACTAGTGTAACAAAATAAATTTCAAAGGTCTAGTACTCTGAAAACTTAAAAAGAAAAGCCAAGTCGTTCGACCTTGTTCTTGTAATTTTTTGGAGGCGTCCGAGAATCGAACTCTCGTCCTAGAGGTCCTTGGGCCTGTCGCCAACCAGAATCTATCCAATGAAAATCCTCTGAAGAGATTCAAAAAGTTTTCTAAGGCGAGAGTCTGATTCTCTCACACCTCCCCAAAGGCAGTAAGGAAATCTATGACCTAACGGATTTGCTAGTCGTCACGAACCTTGCTGTCGAGTTGAGTTTGTAATTGCAAGGAATGCTGGCAAAACAGTATAAATTCAACTTGCCTCTATCCCTTTCTGGAGCTACCTGCACGAAGAATCTGCTGCGCTTTGCTCGTCGGAAAGGTATATGGACGCCTTCCTTCCTCACAAATCTTGCAGCTTCTACGTTCGTTAACGCTCCAAAAATCGATAAGAGAGCAAGTTGAATTATAACGTCAGGTGAAAAATGAAAAATAAAACCGTTGCAGCTTTTCTCTTTCTCGCACTCAAACTTGTGGCCCAAGAACCTGCGTTTTCACCCTGTTGTCCAACTACTGAAGTTGATTTTCCTTGCTATAGTGGAGGATTTCATCTTGATGGATCGTGGGTTTACCTAAGACCGACAGCGACAGATGGCGATTTGGAATATGGTTCCTTTCTCACACTCACAACCTCTCCTGCGAATCTAAATGCTTTGCTTTTGGAAGTCGAACTCCCACATCAGAATGGATATGCTCTTAGTTTAGGGTATTGCTTCCCCAATTCGAACCAAAGTGTGGATGCGCGCTATTTTTCTTTGAATGCCCAAGGAAAAGACGATAAAAAAATCGCAACGCAAAACCAGTTCATTCAGAATTTCCTGGGATCAAGTTATTCCACTTCTAAAGCACAATCTGAGCACAAGATCGCCCTGCTCTTGAGACTCAAATTCACTAGCACTTTGAAACTAACTAATATCTATCGATCAATAACGTGAGACTCCAGAGGGCTTCCTTAAGCTTGGATTTGGGCAGGAGTTTCCCTTGAGTGAGCCAGGCTTTGGCTTTCTCTATGATTTCATCGATGATTGGAGCTGCGCGGGTCTTTCGGATTCTCAGTCTTTCTTCTGGCGATCTTGTCCATCCGACTTTTTCCAGCATGAAGAGGTAGCGGATTTTTGATCGAGCTCGAGAAAGCGGAGATAGAGTTGTTCGATTTCAGTTTCTCCTAGCGCAATAGCCATGCAAGTTTCTTGGAGCCGTGCAGGATTTCCAGTTATTGCGGGGTCTTCAAGGAGATGGTTGAGCTTGCGCACTTCCTCTTCTAGCTTAGCGATTTTTCCTTCAGTTTCTTTATATTCTTTCTTCTCTTGATTACTCAGTTTTGAGCGATTAGCTGTTACAGCTGGTTTCTTTTTTTCTTTGGGCTCAGTAGATGTAAGAGTGCTTGTCGCTGCTGATTCCCATTGAGCATAGCTTGCATACAGGTCTGTGCATTCTAGGTTGCCAAGAGATAAAAAAATATTACAAATCCTATCGAGCATATATCGGTCATGTGTAATGAGTACGACAGCCCCAGAAAATTCTAGAAGGCTTTCTTCAAGTATTTCCAATGTAGAGATGTCGAGATCGTTTGTCGGTTCATCAAGGAGGAGGAGGTCGGCAGGTTGTAGCATTAAGTTGGCAATGGCTATTCGCGCTCGCTCTCCCCCTGAGAGTTTTCCAATAGGTAAATCGAGAAGGTCAGGAGAAAAAAGAAATCGTTTACACCATCCATTCACATGGATTGATTTTTCTCGGTAGATTACATGGTCGCCGTTTGGAGAGAGAGCTTCTCTCAGTGTTATAGAGTCAGGCAATTGCTTTCGGTGTTGGTCAAAATAGACAACTTTTAGCCCGTCGGCCTTTTTAATGGTTCCTTCATCAAGAGCGATTTCATTGGCAAGGAGGCGGAGAAGAGTTGTTTTTCCAGATCCATTCGACCCCAAAAGTCCCATTCGCGTGCCAGGCGAAAGTGTGAAATCGAGGTGGTGAAAAAGAGGAAGCTCTCCCATAGATTTGCGTATGTTTTTTGCGATAACAAGCTTCTTGGTTTCTCTTTCAGAAGCTGTAAAATCGATGTCTGCTCTTTGTTTTTTATTCCGCTGTTTTACTTGTGAGAGTTTTTCGAATAGTTCATGAGCTTCATCAACGCGTGCTTTTGACTTCGTAGTACGAGCTTTGGGTGATCTGCGGAGCCATTCTTTCTCCCGTCTAGCCTTCGATGCAAGAGAACGCTGTGTTTCAAGCTGGCCTTTTAGAAAAATCTCCTTATTCTCGAGGAATGTAGCGTAGGGTCCATTAAATGAAAAAATTCCATTTGGATAGGAATAATCAACTTCGATGATCTTGTTTGTTGTGTTTTGCAGGAAATAGCGGTCATGACTGACGAGAAGGTAAGTAAGGGATTCACGAACTAAGAATTTCTCGAGCCAAAGCACCCCTTCAAGATCAAGGTGGTTTGTGGGTTCATCAAGGAGCAAAAGGTCAGGAGAGGTGATGAGCTCTTTGGCTAGGGAAAGGCGCTTTTTCCACCCACCTGATAACAGAGCTGCTGATATGTTTTTGTCCTGGAAGCCGAGCTTGCTGAGCCATGTTTGGACAAGAACATCTTTTTCATAGTCGGGCAATATCCTCTCTTTCTGAAGCGTGTCAAGGAGGATCTCTTCGGGTGTTTTATCAGGAAAGGTACATGTTTGAAGAACATAACCAATTTTTAGACCCCGATTCATTGAGACTTCTCCAGAATTGGCTTCTTCGATCCCAGCGATAATTTTGAGTAAAGTCGATTTCCCAGAGCCATTTGGGCCAATTAGACCAATTCGGTCTCTTGTGAAAATGCTTATCGATAGATCTTGAAATAACTTTCTTGATCCAAAAGATTTGGAGAGGTTTTGACAATGAAAGAGAGGAGGCACTCGGTAAGTTTACTTCGAAATGGGATTCGAATCAAATACAACTCAGAGATGGAATTTATATTTTAAATTGATGGGGGTATCCGAGAATCGAACTCTCGTCCCAGAGAACCTCGGCGAATTCATTCCGATCCAGGAACCGATCTTTTCACCCAGAAATCCCTCTTCGCCTTCAGCGAACTTTTTAAGTTCGCTCCAGGCTCCAGAGAAACTTCTGGGTGAAAATCTCTAGTTCATTCTTCATAAGCAATGGTCCTCGGCCCTCTCGCCAACTTACAGTTGGCTAAGGCGAGAGTTTTCGATTCTCAACTCCATAAAAAAAAGACCCGATAAAATCGGGTCTTTTTGATGGAGGTGGAGAGACACGTTCAGAACTTTTGATTGGGAAAAACTCAAAATTCTTCGATATGAAAAAAAATACTTTACATGAGAGCTTTTGATAATATTCATAATCATTTTACTTTTACATGCATTAACAAGTACAATGTAGTTCCTGTGCCTAAATGCATGGGGCCCATGGTATAGCTTGAAAATGTACCGATGGGAATTTTTTTATTTTCTAAAACAAAGAGAAATTCAAGTGGCAAAATCTAAAGGTAAAGTAAAGTTTTTCAACTCTCAAAAAGGTTTCGGATTCATTACACCCGAGTCGGGTGGGAAGGAACTATTCGTTCATGTCAACAGTCTTGCAGGAGGCACACAAACTCTAAGCGAGGGACAACAAGTTGAATATGTCGAAGAGGAAGGACGCAAAGGTCCAGAAGCTAAAGAAGTTGAAGGTCTATAGGGTCTCAGAGTCAGACCTGGCATTCAGGCATTTGACGAGACAAAAAAGCAGAACCGAAAGGTTCTGCTTTTTTATTTGATTACTAGTGTTAGAGAATCGAACTCTCGTCCCAGAGGACCTCGGCGAATTCATTCCGATCCATGAACCGATCTTTTTCCCCTGAAAAGCTTCCTTCGCTTTCCACAAGCTCTTCTGAACTTGCTCCAAGCTCCATGAATCGTTCCGAGCAAAAATCTCTAGTCCCTGTCCTAAAAGCGATTGGCTTCAGCCCTCCCGCCAACTTACAGTGGCTAAAGCGAGAGTTTTCGATTCTCAACTCTATAAAAAAAAGACCCGATAAAATCGGGTCTTTTTGATGGAGGTGGAGAGACAAGTTCAGAACTTTTCAGTGGGATAAGTTGATAGATTTTTGTAAAGCCGCCATCCACAAAAAATCAATCATTTAGAAAAGTTAGGCTACGGTTATCCCATGCGGCGGCTTTGGATTCCACACGTGCCACTTCCCTCCCTTCAACTCACAACGGATCTCCCCTTTCTCCCACGCTTGAATCAGATCAGGCTTTCCTGCAAAGGGGGTAGGCACTACCCGCTGCGACTTATATTTTTCCAATTCCTCATCCGACACAGGAGGGAACATATCACATTCACTCTCAGCATATGTTTTAAGAGAAGCAGTGAACACTCTCTTGTCGGCTGAGGCCTGATATTTTCCAATTGCCATTGCAGGATTTTCGGAAACATCGTCAGCAAGAACATAATATCTCGACTTTGTACATTTTTAGCCCCGCCCGTTAACCTATCTTGCTAGGGGCTGTCTAATAAAAAATTGATAGAGAGAACCTTATCGTG
>QIGB01000059.1 GCA_003228815.1 Chlamydiota bacterium
TTTTGCTTTGGCACTCCTTCTGAGAGCATTTGGAGTTGTGTTTTTACATAGTGCTGCGCAACGGGAGGGAAATAGGAGAAGGGGGCACAGAGCACGGCTTTTTTGACTCGGTCGGGGTGAGAAAGACAGAGCTGCTGAATGATGAGGGTTCCCATGGAAGATCCCATGAAATGGGCGCTTTCGATGTTGAGTTCATCCATGAGTGCAGCAGTGTCATCTGCAAGCATCTCGATGCTATAACTTTCTTCGGGAGCATCTGTCTGTCCAGCGCCGCGATTGTCAAAAGCTACGATGGAAAAATGTTTGGAAAGGATGGGAAGGCATCTTTTCCATGCCATATGATGCTGGTTAAACCCATTGACGAGAATGAGAAAAGGCCCGTCTCCTGTACGTTCATAGAAGATGCGAATGCCATTGGCATTTAGGTGAGGCATAAAGCCTAGGATAGGGGAAAAGGCTTAAGAAAACAAGCCTTTGACTTTGTCGAAGAAGGTCCGTTTGCGGGGAGAATTGTGATCTCCCTCAAGCTTACCAAATTGTTTGAGGATATTTTTTTGCTTGTCGGAAAGGCCGACGGGTGTTTCCACGACGACTTGGACGAGAAGATCGCCTTCTCCGCCGCCATGTACATTGGGAGCCCCTTTTCCTCGGACGCGAAACACTTTGCCGTTTTGTGTTCCTTCTGGAATATTGATGCGAGCATTGCCACCTTTTGGCGTGGGCATCTCTTTTTTTGCTCCAAGGGCTGCTTCGCTAAAGGAGATGGGAAGTTCAATGATGATATCATCGCCCTGCCGCTCAAAAAGTTGATGGGGCCGGACGTTGATATAGACATAGAGATCGCCTGGAGGACCTCCTCCTTCACCAGAATCCCCATAGCCGCCCATGCGCAGACGCATGCCGCTGTCAACCCCAGGAGGAATTTTGATCTGGATATTCTGTCTCTTTTTTTCTCTTCCTCGGCCGTGGCAGGTAGTGCAAGGCTCTGTGATGGTCTGTCCTCTTCCATGGCAAGTAGGGCAGATGGTGGACATACTAAAGAACCCACGCGATTGATGAATTTGTCCTGCGCCGCCACAATGAGAACAGGTTTTGATGGCATTTGGATTGGCAGCTCCCGAGCCATTACAAGAAGAGCAGTCGGCGTAATTAGTGATGGTGGCTTCTTTTTCTGCTCCCTTGATCGCTTCCTCAAAAGAGATCGTGAGGTTCATTTTCTTGGAAACCCCTTGGCGCATGCTACTGGAGTTTGGATTGCTGTCAAAGCCGAAGAAGGAATCGAAGATCGATTCTCCGCCGCCTCCACCGCCACCTCCAAAGGCATTCATGAAGGTGTGAAGCGCCTCTTCCATCGAAGAGAAACCGCCGGCTCCTGGACCTGCTCCCATACCTGCTTTGAAGGCATCGGGACCATATTGGTCATACATGCCTCGTTTTTGCTCATCACTGAGCACTCCGTAGGCTTCCGAGATTTCTTTAAATTTTTTTTCGGCTTCTTTGTCTCCAGGATTTTTATCCGGATGAAATTTTAGGGCCTGTTTGCGGTAGGCCTTTTTGACTTCATCTTGGGATGAACCTTTGGAGACGCCAAGAACAGAATAGTAGTCGCTCATCAGAGATTAATAACTTTTTTTCTTATGTTTAAGCGCAGCTTTTGATTTTGCCCGTTCTTTTACAGAAGGCTTGTCGTAAAAACGGTGTGCTTTTGCGGCTTTCATGACGCCCTCCTTATCAAGTTTTTTCTTGAGTACGCGGAGAGCTTTTTCGATCGATTCACCAGCGCGAACTTTTACACTTGTCATCTAGGTTTGTCCTTAAACGTTGAGTTTGAATTACAGATCCATTGTAGGGGGTGCACTCTTATTTTTCAATTCCTTCGATCGATCAGCGTAGATAACTCAGCTTGAGGGCGTTTGCATCTAAAGTATTTCCTTGGATAAATTGCTCGTGCGCATATGTGCAGACCCAGTGGAGATTGGGAATGGGGTCACTCTGCAAATCGAGGATAAAATCTGAAGTGCTGTCGAGTTGTTCAGGTGCGATGAGAGTAGGGGAGGAGAGGTTTTGTGCTTTTCCCTCTTTTGTTTCTCCAGTTAGGACGTAAAGCTGTCCCATCTTTGCATCTCCCACGATGGTGAATGAGCCTTCTTGAGTCGGGAGAAAGGCGAGGGGAGAAGCAAATTCAATGAGGGGAATTTCAAGGGCAAAAGAGAGGGTTTTGGCAACGGTTGCAGCTGTTCGGACACCCATCCAAGAGCCGGGACCTGTTCCCACAGCAATGTATAGAAGATTTTTTAAATCGCAAAAGTCTTTGAGAGCAGGAAGAAGAGACGTGGAGCGCCCCTCTAAAAAAAGACTTTTTACTAGCTGCTTTCCCTCTGCGAGTCCTAGTAGGGAAATATTTTGACTTGTGTCTAAAATTAGTGCGGTCATGGACGATAGCATACCAGATTGCAGTATTTTTCTATAGGTGCTACACTGATCAGTTTTTACTGGGGAGTATTTTGGGCAAAAAAAAGAAAGAACTAGAATCTATCGAGAAAGCAGTTAGAAAGACTGTAAGAGGAAGAAAAAAGAAAAAAGCGGTGAAGGTGGAGGTTTCCTCCGACCCCAAAGAGCTCTTTCTTGTCCCTCTTTCCAAACGCCCCTTCTTTCCAGGAATGGCAGCTCCTTTGGTGATTGAGCCAGGTGTCTATTACGAAATGCTCAAGCAAGTGGCCGGCACGGAGCACAAGACGATGGGGCTCTTTCTCACGAAAAATGAGGAAGTCAATATCTATGATCTTTCGCTCGATGATTTCCATCCTGTGGGGGTTTCTGCCAAAATTCTGCGCATCATCCCGATGGAGCAAGGAGGCGCGCAAGTCATCCTCAATATGGAAAAGAGGATCACCATCAAAACCCCTGTCAAAGGAAGCAAGTTTTTGGCAGCGAAGGTGGAATACTTCGAAGACCCTCCAGCCAAAGAACATACGAAAGCTCTCAAAGCCTATTCGATCAGCATCATCACTACCATCAAAGATCTTTTAAAACTCAATCCCCTTTTCAAAGAAGAGCTGCAGGTTTTTCTCGGACATTCAGATTTTACTGAACCGGGCAAGCTCGCAGATTTTGCTGTAGCTCTCACGACTGCTTCTCGTGAGGATCTGCAGGATGTTCTAGAAGCATTTGATTTGCATGACCGGATTGGAAAAGCTCTTATTCTGCTCAAGAAAGAGCTCGACCTGACGAAACTGCAAAGCAGCATCAACATGAAGATTGAGGGGACCATATCGAAAGCACAGCGCGAATTTTTCCTCAAAGAACAGTTGAAGACGATTAAAAAAGAATTGGGACTCGAAAAAGATGACAAGTCGCACGACCTAGAGAAATTTGATGAGCGACTTGCTGAAAGAGAAGTTCCCGAAGATGTCATGAAGACCATCCAAGAAGAGATGGAAAAGCTCTCTGTTCTCGAGGTCCAGTCAGCAGAATATGCTGTTTGCCGGAACTATCTCGACTGGTTGACCATTGTTCCATGGGGTATCTTCACCGGGGGGATCGGCGTCGATAAAACGCATAATCTGAATTATGCCGAAAAGATCCTCAAAGAAGATCACTATGGTCTTGAAGACATCAAAAAACGCATCTTGGAATTCATTGCCGTTGGAAAACTCTCAGGGGGAGTGAAAGGAAGCATTATTTCTCTCATTGGTCCTCCTGGTGTGGGGAAAACAAGCATTGGAAAAAGCATTGCCAGAGCGCTCGATCGGAAGTTTTATCGTTTTTCTGTAGGAGGAATGCGCGATGAAGCTGAGATCAAAGGTCATCGCCGTACGTATATTGGCGCGATGCCTGGAAAAATTGTGCAGGCTTTGAAACATGCAGCCGTGATGAATCCAGTCATCATGATCGATGAGGTGGACAAAATCGGAATGAGCTATCAAGGGGATCCCGCATCAGCCCTTTTAGAAGTTCTAGATCCAGAGCAAAACAAAGATTTTCTCGATCACTATCTCGATGTGCGTGTCGATCTTTCCAACGTCCTTTTCCTTTTGACCGCGAATGTGATCGATAGCATCCCAGAGCCTTTGCGCGACCGCTCAGAAATTTTGCGGCTTTCTGGCTATATCATGGAAGAAAAGATTCAGATCGCCAAAAAATATCTGATCCCTCGCAATAAAGCTGAGATGGGGCTTAAAACTTCAGATGTTTCCTTTAATGCCGGCTCTCTCAAACAAATCATCAATGGCTATGCGAGAGAGGCCGGGGTACGAAGCCTTGAAAAATACGTCAAAAAAATCATGCGTAAAGTGGCGATGAAAATCGTCAAAGAGGGAGAAAAGAAAGGACGTAAACCGAAACGCGAGGAAATCAAAATTACCGAGAAAGAGCTGAACAGCTATTTAGGGCAGCCCGTTTTTACATCCGATCGCTATTTCAAAAAGACTCCTGTTGGCGTGGCGATGGGACTTGCTTGGACATCGCTCGGAGGGGCCACTCTCTATGTCGAGGCGATTGCAGTGCCCGCCCCGAAGACAGAAATGAAGTTGACTGGTCAAGTCGGCGATGTGATGAAGGAGTCTTCTGAAATTGCGTGGAACTATGTGCACAGCTCGATGCAAAAATTTGCACATAAAACCTCCTTTTTTGAAAAACATCGCGTACATCTCCATATTCCCGAAGGGGCCACTCCCAAAGACGGCCCTTCTGCCGGCATTACAATGGCGGCAGCCCTGTATTCATTGCTCATGAAAAAGCCGATCAAAAATGATTTGGGGATGACAGGAGAGCTTACCCTAACAGGTATGATACTTCCTATTGGTGGTGTAAAAGAAAAAGTGATTGCAGCTCGGCGCTCCAAACTCAAAACGCTGATTTTCCCCAAAGACAATGCTCGAGACATTGAAGAGCTTCCCGGCTATATCAAAAAAGGCTTTACGATCCATTTCGTGAGTCATTACGAGGAGGTCTTCCGTGTTGCTTTCGGAAAGAAAAAATAATACCTTTGCCAAAGCGATCAAAAGAAAGTATGTCGATCCCGAATATGTTCACTCTTTTTGTGAGGCATTGAGAGAAACCAATCGGACGATTGCCACACTCAATGGTAGTTTTGATCTGCTCCATCCCGGTCATCTTGAAATGATCTATCAGGCTTCGATGCAGGCTGATGTTCTCTTCATTCTTCTCAATACCGACACATCGATTCAAGCATATAAAGGTCCCGATCGACCGATCAATCCTTTAGAAGTGCGTCTGCAGCACATTGCAGCGCTTTCAATGGTCGATTTTGTTAGTTGGTTTGACGAGACAACTCCTTGTGAGATTTTAGAACAAGTGCGACCCAACGTACATGTCAACGGCAGTGAATATGGAGCAGATTGCATTGAAGCAGAAGTTGTGAAGCGCTATGGTGGAAACATCTATGTAGTTGAACTCATCGGCGGATATTCCAGCTCGAACCTCATTAAAAAAATACGGACAACATGCGACTGATTGGAAGTGTAGATAACGAAAAAAAGGCCTTTGTCTTTTATTCTTTTCTCTTAAGCGAAGGAATCCATAGCACCTATGACAAAGTCTATGATCAGCAAGAAGACAGAGAAATCGTTTCCATTTGGATCTATGAAGAAGATGAGATCGAGAGGGCGGAAAGCTACCTCGCAGATTTCAAACAAAACCCTGAAGATCCCAAATATGCCAAAGTCGAATTTCCCGTTGCTCCTCCCCAGCCACCCGATTTATTTGCCGAAGAAAAAGAAGGTGAGAAGAAAAAAATTGCGATCCCACCAGAAAGACGTAAGAAACGATCCTATCCCGTGACCTATTTCATCATCTTCTTATGCGTTTTGCTCTACTTTTGGAATGTGATGGAACAGATCACCATGTATAAACAAGATGGAATCTTAGCCCGGCAAATCGGATTGACCCCTCTGCAACAAGTTTTCATGTTTGACTTCCCAGCCTCCAACCAACAAGTCGATGCCCTCCTCAAAGAATATTCACTCAAAGAATACAAAGACCTCAAAGAAGTTCCACAAAGTGAATTATCCCAATTTAAAAGCGCAGAACAAATTCCCACTTGGAAAGGGTATTTGTCTTTGGTTTTGCGCTATTTCGGCAAGATTCCCAAAAGTGAGCCCGTTGATGGGCCCATGTTTGAAAAGATACGAGAAGGAGAATTTTGGCGACTCTTTACTCCTTGTCTCCTCCATGGAGGACTTCTCCATATTCTCTTCAATATGGCATGGGCGTGGATCCTCTTGCGTCAAGTGGAAGAGCGGCTGAATCTTTTGAAAATCGTCATTTTTATCCTCGTCGTTGGCATTGTCGCAAATGTGGCCCAATATCTTATCAGTGGACCCTATTTTCTTGGATTTTCTGGTGTGGTCGTCGGCCTTGTTGGGTTCATTTGGGCGCGCCAAAAAATCGCACCCTGGGAGGGGTATCCCCTCAATCGGACCACCTTTATTTTTATTTTCATCTTTATTGGCGCAATGTTTGCTCTCGAAATCTTTTCTCTTCTCACAGCCCTGTTTTTCGCCAAAGAAATCTCTGCCAACATCGCCAATACAGCCCATATCATCGGTGGAGTGAGCGGATATCTTTTGGGACGGACTACCTTTTTTAGTAGGAGGGCCAAATGACCGTACGCGATCTGATCATTCTCGGATGTTCCTCCCAACAACCCACACGCAGACGCAACCATGGGGCCTATCTCCTTCGCTGGAATGAAGAAGGGCTTCTCTTTGATCCAGGAGAGGGGACACAAAGACAATTCATCTTTGCAAACGTTGCTCCGCCTTGCGTCAATCGGATTTTCGTGAGCCATTTTCATGGAGATCACTGTTTGGGGCTTGGTTCCATGCTCATGCGCCTCAATCTCGATAAAGTGACCCACCCGATCCATTGTTACTATCCCGCTTCCGGCAAAAAATACTTTGATCGCCTCCGCTTTGGTACCATTTATCATCAGACCATTGAAGTGATTGAGCATCCGATTGCAGAAGAAGGAATCGTCCACAAAGACGAAAAATTCCAGATCGAAGCCTATTTCCTCGAACATGGAGTCGACAATGTTGGCTATCGAGTCAAAGAACCCGATATCCACAAATTCGATCGGGAAAAACTCAAAGTTCATGGTGTACAGGGTCCTCTTGTGCGTGAACTTGGAAAGAAAGGTTCGATCCTCATCGATGGAAAACAGATCGCCTTAGATGATGTGAGCTGGGTCCGCAAAGGAGACGTCTTTGCAACCCTCATCGACACGCTCCCTTGCAAAAACGCGATCACAGTTGCAAAGGATGCAAAACTTCTTCTTTGTGAAGCGACCTATCTCGAAGAACACAGAGATTTGGCCAGAAAACATCGCCATCTGACTGCAAAACAAGCTGCCGAAATTGCTAAAGAAGCGGGCGCCCAGCAGCTTGTCTTGACCCACTTTTCTGCCCGTTACCTAGATCTGGAGCCCTTTCTCACAGAGGCGCGCCCCATTTTTCCCAATACCGACTTTGCTGAAGACTTCAAACGCTTCGATTTTCCCCGCTAAGAGAGTGTTATCAAATTCATTCCACCGCCAGTAAAAATCATCTTTTTCCCTATGAGAAGCTCTTCGCGCTGCACAAACTCGATTTGAGTTTGCTCCGCACTCCAGAGACTTCCCCTAGGAAAAAATCTAGCTTTTTGGCGGTGAAAGCAATTTGATAACGCCCTCTAATTTGACTCGCGCTGAGTCAAATGAGTCAAAAAAAGTCTTAAGTGCATGTAGCTAAGTGGATTAATTTGACTCAGACTTTTTCACCGTGAGTCAAATGAGTCAAAATTTTGATTCAAGATCAATTTATTTGACTCATTTGACTCAGAAATTTTCATAGAAAAATATGGAAAATTTGTCTATTCCCCATGTTTTTATTGAAAAATCCAAATTTTCATGGCAAAATAAAGAAAAATAGAGGTTTTTATGGTCTTTGCAGTAGAAATCACAAAAAATGATAGACCAGTTGGTTATCGCTATCTTGTTGATCGATTTGAAATCAAAGCGTTCCACTTTCGTTGGTCTTTCATTTCACCGTCATGGCAAAAAAGGGTTGTGTCCCTGGAGGATATAACACTCTTTTTCTATCCTTCTTCTTTTTATAAGTGGGAGGAAGATCCCTTTTTTCACTTAGAATTTGCTCTCAAGCATGAGGGGCTTAATTTGCTTGTCTTGAAGCAAGTTTTTCGATATTTAAAGCCCGAAGAAGTTAGTACATATGTCCATAAAAAGAAAACGGGAAAGTATCAGCGGATTATTTGGTATTTATATGAAAAACTCTTAGAAAAAAGATTAGATATTTCTGATGTCAAAACACGCAATTATATCCCTCTTCTAGACTCCAAACTATACTATGTTACAAAGGGAGAAAAAAGCGTTCGTCATTACATCATCGACAATCTCCTAGGAACAATCGATTCCTTTTGTCCAGTCGTGAGGAAAACAGAATTCTTAATTGCTTTTGAGAAAAAAGAATTGGAAAAAATGACTCATGATTTAGCTGAAAAATATGATCCGCACATCATCTCACGTGCCTTACAATATCTCTATACGAAAGAGACACTTTCTTCTTGGGAAATTGAACATGAGAAACCAGGTAAGACTAGGCTTATAAGATTTACTAGTCTCTTGCGAAAAATTGATCGGATAAAACAATTAACAGAAGAAAAAATTATTGCTTTGCAGAAAGAAGTTGTTGAAAAGCGTTTTGCTTTGGATGGATATAGAGATTTCCAGAATTACGTTGGAGAAGAACCAGGATTGGATCAATTGATCCTTCATTATATCGCACCGAAACCAGAAGATGTTTCCCTTTTGATGGGGGGACTTTTGCATTGTTTTGAAAAAATGATTCAATCCGATGGACATGCTGTGATTGCAGCGACAATTCTTTCTTTTGGTTTTGTGTATATTCACCCGTTTTGGGATGGAAATGGAAGACTCCATCGTTTTTTGATCCATTATGCTTTAAACCGATATCAGTTTACTCCCCAAGAAATCATATTTCCTATTTCTGCCGTGATGTTAAAAGAGCAGAGAGAATATGATCAAGCTTTGGAATCTTTTTCTCGTCCCCTCCTAGAATGCATTACCGATTTTGAAATCAATAAAACTGGTGAGATGAAGGTCCATCAAGAGACGATAGATTATTATCGCTTTATCGATTTTACGTTCTTGGCAGAATATCTCTTTCGAGTGGTAGAAAGAACGATAACCACAGAATTTGAAAAAGAGCTTGCATTTCTGACAAAATACGATCAAATCAAACAAGAATTGCTCGAAATCGTTGAGATGCCGGATCAAAAAGTGGATCTCTTTATACACTTTGTCAGGCAAAATGATGGCCGCCTTTCAGAACGAAAAAGAGAAAAGTATTTTACCATGCTCTCCAATCAAGAAATTGGGGAAATGGAAAAAGTTGTAAAGTCGTTACTCTAATTCCGCTTGAAGGATTTCCAGTTCGCGAAGCATCGTGTCCGTCGGCTCTGGAAAGTGCAAGAAGCTGAGAATGTTTTCGATGATTTCTCCCGTGTCTTTGAGGTCTTCGTTTAGCATTTAGTCCTCCACCGCTGTCGCTTTTTGTGACAAAGTGTGCAAACTTTGAATCCCTTCTGCCAAATGCGTTAGAAAAGAGGTGTTATCGACAAGATGAGGCGTTTTTCTGGATTCATCTATTTGGCTTGTGAAATTTTTGAGACATGCTTTTAATTCTTGTGCCAACTGCTCGATATTTTCTTCTGGTTGTGATTCAGATGGCGGCTTTACAGAGGCGCGCCCCATTTTTCCCAATACCGACTTCGCCGAAGACTTCAAACGCTTCGATTTTCCCCGCTAAGAGGGTGTTAACAAATTCATTCCACCGCCAGTAAAAATCATCTTTTTTCCTATGAGAAGCTCTTCGCGCTGCACAAACTCGATTTGAGTTTGCTCCGCACTCCCGAGACTTCCCCTAGGAAAAAATCTAGCTTTTTGGCGGCGAAAGCAATTTGACAACGCCCTCTAATTTGACTCATCCTGAGTCAAAATGAGTCAAAAATACGTAAGCTCCTGTAGATGAGCGGATTAATTTTGACTCACGAAAGCTTTTTGATGAGTTAAATGAGTCAAATGAGTCAAAATTTTGATTTGGGATCTATTAATTTGACTCATTTGACTCATTTTGTCATAATGAGCCAAAAAGGAGAGGTAAATGTATTATCCTGAGTCTGAATCCTCAACGCTGGAGTTCAAGCGCGATTTTCCCAAAAATGACCAAATCATCAAGACGATGATTGGATTTTGTAATCAAAATGGGGGACAACTCATCATTGGAGTGAATGATCAGGGAAAAGTGGTCGGAATATCTGATAAAAAAATAGAACAAATTTTATCTTCTCTTGATAAGGCTATCTATGAAGCAACTTCCCCTCCTATCATTCCTCAAGTATTTGTAAAAAGATTTAGCAAGAAAGCTGTGATTATAATCCAGGTTTCTTCCGGAATGAACAAACCTTATTTTCGGAAAAAGGAGGGGATGTCTAAAGGGACATATATTCGTCTTGGACAAAATACTATTCGTGCAACTCGAGAAATATTAGAAGAACTCCAATGGCAATCGAGAAATATTGATTTTGAAATCATGCCAATTTATCAAGCATCTCAAGATGATTTGGATGAAGAAAAAATCAGGGATTTTTTAAAAAACAGAAAAAATAAAGGCAAAACACTTCTTACAGATCGAGTATATGAATCCTATAATCTTGTAACAAAAGAACAAGGGCGAAAATATCCCACTGTTGCGGGTATATTATTATTTGGATTCAATCCTCAAAAATATCTTTCCGAAGCAATGATTATTTGTTCCCATTTTCAAGGAACTTCTGGAAGAAAAGCTTTAGCGACAGTGGATTGTGAAGGAACGTTAATCGAACAATTCGATCAAGCTTATGCATTTCTCATGCAAAGATTGTACCGTTCATTTTCCATTAAAGGAAAACAAAGAAAAGAAGTTTTAGAAATACCCGAGGTAGCTATTCGAGAAGCTTTGTTGAATGCGATTGTTCATCGAAATTATCATATCAAAGCTCCCATAAAGGTTGCAATTTTTGAGAATCGTGTAGAAATATTCAGTCCCGGGCAATTTCCTGGCCCTATTAGTGTGGATAATCTACAAACCGGAGTCACTTATTTGCGGAATCCAGGTATTTGTAAAGTCTTAAGAGAAGTAGGTTATGTGGAAAAATTAGGAACTGGATTTATCGAAATTTTTGAGAGTTATAGGATGCGAAACTTATCTCCTCCAAAAGTGATAGAGGGTGAAAATTTTATCAAATGTATTTTACCCCGAAAAGAAACAGTTCGAGAAGAAATACAAGGGGATGAATATGAGGAAATTCTCTCCCTGATTGAACAAAATGGAAGCACAACCATTTCTGAAGTAATGCAATACTTAGGCGTAGCTCGGGCTACAGCAGCGAGACGATTAAGCGAATTACTTAAAAACAAAAAAATTAAGCGTGTAGGAAAAACACGATCAATTCGTTATGTAAATTGCTAATAATTCAACTTGCCCCCTATCCCTTTCTGGAGCTGTCTGCACGAAGAATCTGCTGCGCTTTCTCTCGTCGGAAAGGTGAATTCCACCTTCCCTTCCTCACAAATCTTGCAGCTTCTCCGTTCGTTAACGCTCCAAAAATCGATAGGGGGCAAGTTGAATTAATAACGCATCAATATAGAGATTTGCCTGATTACTCTAATTCCTCTTGCAGGATTTCTAGTTCGCGAAGCATCGTGTCCGTTGGCTCTGGAAATTGCAAGAAGCTGAGAAGGATTTTGCGCAAATCGGAGGACATCGCCTCAGCAGTATCGAAACTTCTGGCTGCATCGAGAAGACTGATGTCTTTTTTTGCTCCTGGAAGAGAAAGAGGTTGCGTGAGAATGTTTTCGATGATTTCTCCCGCGTCTTTGAGGTCTTCGTTTAGCATTTAGCCCTTCACCGCTACAGCTTTTTGAGCCAAACTATGCAAACCTTGGATCCCTTCTGCCAAATGCGTTAGAAAAGAGGTGTTATCGACAAGATGAGGCGTTTTTTCCGATTCATCTATTTGGCTAGTGAAGTTTTTGAGACATGCTTTTAATTCTTGTGCCAATTGCTCAATTTTATCTTCCTGTGGTGGTTGAGAAGGAGGAGTCCCTCCAGGTGGCTGTACAGACATTTGTTTCTCCGAAGAATACCCTTTTGTATATTTCCCGGAAAATCTGTTGTCAAGTGCGCGCTGAATAATATTCTTCGAAGGAACCGTCGAAATGGGCGATGCCAGACTCTTCGAAGGCGATGATTTTTTTCGAGCCGTGGTTGATGAGATCTCGGTCATGGCTGGCAAAGATGACGGTACCCTTATAATCTTGCAAAGCCCATCCCAGTGCTGAGACCGCTTCAAGATCGAGGTGGTTGTTTGGTTCGTCGAGAATGAGGACACTATAATTGCAAAGCATGAGCCCACCGATAATGAGTCGTGCCGTTTCTCCTCCTGAAAGATGGGAGAGCTGCTTAAAGGCATCGTCTCCTCCGAAAAGCATTTTGCCTAAAATGCTTCGGATGTCTTGATCATAGACCCCTTCGCGTCTGGATTTGAGCCAATCAAAAATCGTCGTCTTGCTCGATTTGTCAACGAGGTCTCCATGGTTTTGTGAAAAATACCCGACGGTGACCTGATGGCCTACATCGATTCGGCCTCTATCCTGCTCAAGAACTCCAGCTAACATTTTGAGAAGAGTTGTTTTTCCCCGGCCATTATTTCCAATGATCGCGATCTTGTCTCCACGGACGATGTCAAAAGAAAAGCCGCTGATTACTTCTGGGCCATCATATGATTTGTAGATGTCATCAATGCGAAAGACCATCTGTCCAGAGGGTTTTTCTGGAGGATAGAAACGGATATAAGGGCGTTGGATGTTCGACTTCTTGAGATCCGTTGGTTGCAAGCGATCAATTTCGCGGAGTCGAGATTGGACCTGTGACGCCCGGGTTCCTGCTCCAAATTTTGAGACAAATTCACGCAGTTGAGCGACCTTTTTCTCTTTGGCCTTATTTTCGTGTTCTGCCCTTTCGCGTACCGATGTTTTGGCAACCACCATTTCATCATAGTTTCCGGGATACAGAATGATCGTCTCATAGTCGATGTCTGCAATATCCGTCGTGACAGTGTTTAGGAAGTGGCGATCATGGCTCACCACGATCAGAGTTCCACTATATTGATGCAAAAAATTTTCAAGCCACGTAATGGACTCGAGATCGAGGTGGTTTGTCGGTTCATCAAGAATCAAAGCAGGTGGATCTCCAAAAAGAGCTTGGCAGAGCATTACCCGGAACTGAATGTCCACAGGGACGGCATGCATCTTTTCATGCCACATTTCCTTGGGAAGTCCCATTCCCTCTAAAAGCATTTCTGCATCTGACTCAGCCGTATAGCCCTCTTCTTCAGCTACGATCTCTTCGAGTTCAGCAAGGCGCATTCCCCCCTCATCAGTCATCTCTTCTTCATAAAGATGATCCCGTTCAATAAGTGTATCCCACAACCTCTTGTTTCCCATGATGATTGTGTTGATCACCTTTTCGTTTGCAAAGTCCTCAATATTTTGGTTCAAAAAGCCGACCTTACGTGGAAGGGAAACAGATCCCGATGTGGGTTCTTCGATTCCCATGACGATCTTTAAAAGAGTGGATTTCCCCGAGCCATTCGGGCCTGTGAGCCCATAGCGACAGCCCTGATTGAATGTGACTGTAACATCTTCAAATAGAAGACGGGTCCCTACTTTTTTGGTAATTGAATTGAGAGTAATCATAGTTTCTGGATAATCATACCATAAGGAACGGCCTATGACAAGAGCCCTTACAGAGGCAAGTAAAGATTTTTTTCATCATCTTGAAACCGTAAAAAATGCTTCCGAGCACACCTTGCGCAACTATCGCAATGACCTCAAATCTTTTCTTCATTTTATCGAGCAAGAAAAAATGCAAATCGAAAGTCTCGATGAGGTCAATAAACGGTTGATTCGGGAGTTTTTGGCTCACCTCAATTTCAAAAAAGCGGCCAAAAGGACCCTTTTGCGGCGCCTTGCCTTCCTCCGCAGCTTTTTCAAATACCTCAAACGAGAGCAGAAAATTGCCCACAACCCGATGGAAGAGATCGATTCTCCGAAACTCGAGAAAAGCCTTCCAAAATCTCTCACTTATGAGCAAGTCGAAAGACTCCTCTCACAGCCCGATACAGATGCTTATCTCGGTTTTCGAGACCGTTGTATCATGGAACTATTGTATAGCTCAGGACTTCGCATCAGTGAATTAGCCGCCCTAAGCCGCAAAGATTTCGATCACTCGAATCACACCTTGCGCGTACAAGGAAAAGGAAAAAAAGAGCGGATCGTTCCCATCACCGAGTCAGCGGCAAAATGGATCAACGAGTATCTTGATCATCCAGAGAGAGAGGTCAATGGGAAACAGCACCGCGCTCAAATCGACAAAGAAGCGATTTTTCTCAACAAGTGGGGCAATCGAATCACCATGCGATCACTAGATCGAAACTTTTCCAAGTATTTATTGGCCAGTGGTCTTTCTTCCAGTGTGACGCCGCACACGATTCGCCATACCATTGCAACGCATTGGTTAGAAAATGGAATGGATCTCAAGACGATACAAGTGCTTTTAGGACATAGCTCCCTTGTGACAACGACTATCTATACCCGAGTCTCATCTCGTCTGAAGCGCGAAGTCTATGACAAAGCCCATCCCAGTGCGAAGAAAGGCTAGGGCCTTTTCGTTTCCTTTCGAGGAGCTTTCAAAGGAGGTGGAGAAGCTGCTGAAGAAGAAGCTGAGGAACCAGTTCTTTCTTTTCGTTTGAGGGGAGGGGCCGCCTCAGAGGAAATTTTTGCAGAGACTTGTTGTTTTATCCTTTCGAGAGCTGCCCGCAGACACGGCTCGTTTACTCCATGAATAGCAAGGCCATCATCTGCAGCTTTAAGAGCCTCTGCAAATCTATTCAGGATATTGAGGGCAGATGTTTTCCAATGATGAAGCCATGCCCGAATATACGGATCTGGTAACCCAGGAGTGTCAAGGCCATCATTTGTAGCTTGAAGAGCCTCTGAAAACTTCCTCAGATTACAGAGGGCAAACGCTTTCTTATTATGAAGGTCTGCCCGGATATTCGGATCGTTTAATCCAGGAATAGCAGGCCCATCATTAGCAGCTTGAAGAGCCTCTGCAAATTTGGTTAGGTTAGCTATCGGAGTTGGTTTATAAGGAAACCGTTTCCAGGATGCTTGCGAGATCTGGTTGAAGATCCGGATCAGTGATATTTGGAATCTCTAAGGCTGCAATGATGGCTTCAAGAGCATCTTCAGATCTTCCAAGGTTGTGGAGAGCAAGGGCTTTGATGCCCAAAAGTCTTGCATGGATATCCGGATCATTTAATCCAGAAAGTTCTAGGCCTGCATTTGCAGCTTTTAATGCTTCTGGATATTGGTCTTGGTTGTTGTGACACGATGCTTTAATCCAGTGAAATTTTGCTTGCATATTTGGATCGATGCTCTCTGAAATGCCTAAGCCCTTTTCTACAGCTTCAAGAGTTTCGGGATATTGCGCTAAGTTAATATGGGCATCTGCTTTGTTCAGATAAAGTAGTTTTAGTGTGTTCTGATCTGTTAACTCAGAGACCTTTAGTCCATTATCTGCGGCTTCCCGAGCTTTTTCATATTCTTCAAATTGATTGTGGATGTCAGCTTTTTTTCGATAAAAATATGCCCGATAATTCGGATCGTTTAATTTTGAATCGTCGAGAGCTTCAATTATCACATCTAAAGCCTTTTGGGGTTGTTTCAGGCTCATGTAGGCATATATTTTGCTAGCATAGAGTTTAGAGATTGCAAACTCATCGTTTACTTCTGTAATGCCTAGGCCCTTATCTGCAGCTTCTAAAGCTGCGTCATGTTGTTGCAGTTCATTGTGGGCTTCGGCTTTTTTCCGATAAAAATGTTTATGATCGGTTGGGCTTGTTTTGGCAAGGGCCTCAATTGTTACATCTAAAGCCTTTTGGGGTTGATTCAGCCTCATGTGGGCAGATATTTTGCTAGCATAGAATTTAGCCTTGATAAGGGGAGCGTTTACTTCTTGAAGGGCTAGGGCCATATTTGCACAAATGATGACATCGTTATAAGATCCTAGAAAAAATAGAGCGTGTGTCATGTGGAGATATAGATTTGCTCTATTGAGATTGTTTAAGTGAGGAATTTGCAAGCCCATTTGTGTAGATCGAAATGCTTTGAGAAAGTCGTTTAGTTGTAAGAATGCAAATGCGTGTTGTTCATAAAGAAGACCCAATTCATCTATGGTGAATACATTTGGGGTTTGTAGGTATGTTTCTACAGCAGATATAACTTTCTGATAATCTCTTTTTTGAACAAGATCTTCAATATTTTGTATGAATTTCTGCGTAGGGTGAAGCCGGGACATTCTATTGGATAATTCTGTAACAGTAAGAGAAACTGCGTGAATTGCGTCGGTGTTTTCTTGGATTTTGTGGGCTAAAAAGAGGGCCTCTCCTGAGAGAGGATGGGACATTTGTTTGGGGCATGAAGCACTAGCCGGGACCGATGGGGGAGGCGAGGCTGAAGGACTGGGCGCTGGGTAGAAAAATTGGGGCGGATAGAACACATTAGCATCACGGCATGGATTAGGGTTAGGGGGATGTGAACTCATTCTAGATTTCCCTTTTTTTTGGAAGCATAATAGAGTCTTTTAATGATATAAATCAATCAAATTGAGAATTTGAAAAGACTGGTAAAATTAATTGTGTTATTATCTCGACTTTGTACATTTTTAGCCCCGCCCGTTAACCTATCTTGCTAGGGGCTGTCTAATAAAAAATTGATAGAGAGAACCTTATCGTG
>QIGB01000099.1 GCA_003228815.1 Chlamydiota bacterium
CGCATTTCCGTCATACATGCTACTGAAAGTCAGATGTTTACACATCCTTCTGTCCTGCATGGACGGGGTTCGGAAATAAACTCACGCTAGGCGACGCTCTTCAAACTCCACAAACTCGATCTGAGTTTGCTCCGTTTTCCAGAGCATTCTCCTAGGCAAAAATATTAGCTCCTGCCGATGACAGCAATTCGCATACACCCTCTTAGAGACGAGAAAAGATTCATCAAACTTTTTTAGACATTCTAATGGAAAAATGCGGAATTTGGAGTATTTCTCCGTTGATAATTCTATTGAAAAGCTCGATGGTATCTTGGAAACGAGCGGTTGCGGGCATGACCGAAAAATGTTCTTGGCCCTTAGAATCTATATTATTGAAACCAGAAACGTAAGAGTTTTCATGTTCCTTTCCTTTTCCTCCAAAACCATCCAAAGGGTAGCGTTTATGAATGATTTCCACGAGTTCTGCGACTTTCTGAAGTCTTTCATCTAATACGTCACATTTCACTGCGATGAATGGACGATTCCATCCATCTTTTCCCCGTACTATAATTTCTTTACCTAACGAAGTAGGGCGAACTGTACGTGGATGATATTGTTCTTGGTTTTTCAATCCAAGTTTGACTGCAGGAACTTCTGGTATTGCATCAATCGTATCATGGCCGAGTGCCGTGCAAAGTGAAGTTCCAAATTCTATTTCGAGGTTTTCTTCTCTTTGTCTGACCTCTCTATGTAGGTCTTTCAAAGAAACTGAAGCTAAATCAACTCTTACTCCTGAAGCCATAAGATCTCTCCTTTTGAATAAATATTTTGCGCAAAACTAAACTTTTTCTGCTATTTTTAAATGCACCTTAATTCCAAATCCTGGAGAAAATCCAAATTCTTCTCCCTTTAATAATCTTCCGAAATTTGTAATCGCAGTTGTATCTTTTTTCTTGGGCGCCATTAAGGAAAAATATACTATGCCATTCAAACTACGATTTTGCAAACCTGAAATATAGGATGTCTTGTTTGCAGTCGCTCTTGCATAAATAATTTCAACGACTTGTGTGATTCTTTTCTTTGTCTCATCAAAAATATCGCATTTCGCTGCGAGGAACGGTCGGCCACTTCCATCCTTTCCTCGTACCAAAGTTTTTTCACCTAGAAGATCGGGAGTGACTTCGCACTGGTGATATTCATTGTCATTATCTAGATGGAGATTACTGGCAGAAACTTCTGGAATTTCTTCAATTGTAGCATGTCCTATTGTTTGACAAAGCTCGGTTCCAAATGCTTCTTCGAGCACTCCTTTTTTTTGTTCGAGAAGCTTCTCTAGGCCTCTTATGGAAAGTGAATCAAGACCAACAGCACTCATTAAAATCTCCTTTTTTATATTTCGTCTTCATATTAAGGCGATTAATCTATCATTATTTACAATTAAAAGCAACAAGAAAATAGGATTTTTTATTTGAGAATATTTAAAATTTTATGAAGCGCTGTAATGAGAGCATCAATCTCTTCAAAGGTGTTGAAAGGAGCAAAAAGATCCGACAACTGTCGGATCCTTTTTTCTTTCAGCCATTAGAGGGTGTATGCGAATTCATTCCACCGCCATGGGAGCTCTCTTTTTCCCTAGGCGACGCTCTTCAAACTCCACAAACTCGATCTGAGTTTGCTCCGTTTGCAGAGCATTCTCCTAGGCAAAAACATTAGCTCCTGCCGATGAAAGCAATTCGCATACACCCTCTTAGAGACAAGAAAAGATTCCCATCAAACTTTTTGAGACATTCTAACGGAGTAATTCGGAGTTTGGAAAGTTTCTCCGTTGATAATTCTTTTGAAAAGATTAATGGTCTCTTGGACATGAATGGTTGCGGGCATGACCGATATATGTTCATTATTATTTGAATCTAAATTTACTAAACCAGAAATATAATAGTTTTCATGTTCCTTTCCTTTTCCACCAAGCCCATCCAAAGGGTAGCGTTTATGAATGATTTCAACGAGTTCTGCGACTTTTTTAGGACGTCCATCAAATACGTCGCATGTTAACAAGTCACATTTCACTGCTAAGAATGGACGACTCCATCCATCTATTCCCCGGACAACAGTTTTGTCACCTAAATGAGCAGGAAGAACTGTCCGCTGATGAACTGGCTCTGTGTTCTCCAATCCAAGGTCCATTGCAGAAACTTCTGGTATGGCTTCAATCGTGTCATAGCCTAATGTCTTACAAAGTGAAGTTCCAAATTTTTCTTCGAGTTTTCCTTCTCTTCGTCTGCTCTCGCTATATAGGTCTTTTAAAGAAACTGAAGCTAAATCAACTCGTGTAGTCATAAGATCTCCTTTTGGATTTCTGGAAAGAATCTATTCATTGTAAACAAAAAAAACAAGAACAAAAAAAATTATAAAACCTAATAGATATTAAGAATTTTTGAGAATATTTAAAATTTTATGAAGAGCTGTCATGAGAGTATCAATCTCTTCGAATGTATTGAAAGGAGCAAAGGATATGCGGCATGTGCCGGTAAGGCCAAATCGTTGTAAGAGGGGCTCTGCACAGTGGTGTCCCGATCGGATAGCGATCCCCTCGAGATCGAGAAAGGTTGCGAGATCGAGATGATGAACGTCTTCGATGACAAAGCTGATGATGCTCGATTTTTCCTTAGCCGTTCCTATGATGCGAAGCTTCGGGATGGTCAGAAGTTTTTCCGTTGCGTAGGTCAGGAGTTGATGTTCCCAAGAGCGGATGTTTTCAAGGCCGAGAGACTGAATGTAATCGATTGCGGCGCCAAAACCTATGACTTGTGCAATGGAAGGCGTCCCCGCTTCAAATTTGAGGGGAGGTTTTTCGAATGTAGTCTTTTCAAGGGTGACAGTCTCGATCATGTCCCCGCCTCCTTGTACGGGAGGGAGCATTTCTAAAAGGTCGTATTTTCCATAGAGAATCCCTACTCCTGTCGGGCCAAAGGCTTTGTGTGAGGAGAGGGCAAGAAAATCGATATCGAGTTCTTGGACGTCGAGGGGAATGTGGGCTGTGCTTTGCGCTGCATCAATGAGGACTTTTGCGCCGCGTTTGTGGGCCATTTGAGTAATCTTTGCAATGGGGTTGATGGTCCCTGTGCTATTGGCAATGTGGGCAATCGAAACGAGTTTCGTGCGGGGGCTTAAGATTTTTGCAAAGGCATCGAGGTCGAGCTCTGCACGATCGTTTACGGGAATGAAGCGGAGGACAACGCCTCTTTTTTTTGCGAGGAGCTGCCAGGGAACGAGGTTGGAATGATGTTCCATCTCGGAGAGGATGATTTCGTCTTTTTCTTCGAGAATTTGGGCGTAGGCGTTTGCAAGGAGGTTGATGCTATCGGTTGTCCCGCGGGTAAAGACGATCTCATTTTCAGAAGCAGCATTGATGAATCGGGCAATTTGGCTGCGAACCTTATTGTATTTTTCAGTGGCTTTTGCTGCGAGATGATAGACCCCGCGATGCACGGTGCCACATTCATGGGCATAAAAATGGGAAATCGCATCGATGACGGTTTGTGGCTTTTGCGAGGTGGCAGCGGAATCGAGGTAAATGAGCGGTTTGCCGTGGATTTTCTGGCGCAAAATGGGGAAATCTTCGCGGACTTGAAGGGCAAAGCGAGCTAGTGCCGGCTGTGAAACTCGCTTTGGAGTCAAAATTCGATGCTTTTGCCATCGGTTTGACCGGCTTGTAAATTGACATACCCGAGTGAGGGTAGACGATTTGCAAGACGGGCGAATCCGAGGAGTGAAAGCGCGGATTTTGGTCCAAATGGAGTTTTGCAGCCGGCTCTTCATCCGAAGTATTTCTCCATCAATTGTTGCATCCGCTCGCGAGCGGGAGAAAAGGACACCTCTTGGAGAATCTCCATGCAAAAGCCAGTGAGGAGGAGGAGTTTTGCGTACTTAGAATCGATCCCTCTCGTTTTGAGGTAAAAGAGATGATCAGGAGCGGGCTGCGAAATGGTCGCTCCATGAGAGGCTTTGACATCATCGGCAAAGATTTCGAGGTTGGGTTTGCTATTTGCCACGGCTTTTTTGGAAAGGAGAAGATTGTTGTTGAGTTGATAGGCTTTTGTTTTTTGTGCATTGCTCTGCACCTCAATTTTGCCTTCAAAGCTTGCTTTGCTAACGTCGGCAAGCACGTTTTTGAAATGTTGATTGGAAGTGCAATGCGGCGCTGCGTGATCCATGTGTACATTCACATGGGACTGGCGGTGTCCTGAGAGCAAGGAAATTCCTTTGAGATCGCAAGAGGCGTTCTCCCCTAAAAGGGAAATGCGAAAATCTTGACGGACTGATTTGGTTCCTGCTGTGCAAGTCAAACTTTTGAAGGTGCTATCGCGTTTGAGAGTGGCTCTTGTTGCTTCGAAACAATAGCCATGTTCGCAAGGGTTAAGGATGCCGCACTGTTCAAAATAGGCTCCTTCTTCAAGGGCAATATCGACGACACCATTTGAAAAATATTCAAAATCTTTGAGGCAATGGTGCTCATAGATCCACTGCACTTTTGCTTCTTTTCCTAGAAAAAAGTGGATGCGCGGATTGAAAAGGGAGGCGCGGTCATTGGAAATGATGTGTATGCACTGGATGGGAGTATCCACCACAATCTTTGGAGGGACATAGAGAAAGAGTCCCATTTGAATGAGGGCAATATTGAGTGTTGCAAAGGGATCGATTTCTTCTTTCATGCTGCGAGACAGTCGGATCTGCAAAAAGTTGCCATAGCCAGAAAGGGCATCACGCAGACGCATCACGACGACTTGCTCGGGAAGGCCTCGCATATCTGAGAGTTCTGGAACATATTGGCCGTTGACAAAGATCAAATAGCTGCGGCGACATTCGTGGTGAATGAGCGCGTGGATTTGTTCTTCGGGAATCTGAGTCACCTCTGCCAAGTCATACGATTCTTGATAGAATTGGGAAAAGGGAAAGTATTGATATCCAGGAAATGTTTTATCGGGCAGCCCTCTGGCGCGGAACTGTTCCCATCCTTTTTCGCGAATGGCCTTTTGCAAAGGATTAATCCCTTCGAGATTGGCAGTGAAATGTTTTTCTAGTGCTGCGAAAAATTCTTCTTTCACGCTTTTACCTCTTCCTCCAGCCAATCATATCCTTTTTCTTCAAGTTCTGCCGCGAGCTTGTGGGTGCCACTTTTCACAATTTGTCCATCTATCATCACGTGAACAATATGGGGGCGAATATAATCGAGAAGGCGCTGGTAATGGGTGATAAGGAGGAGTCCCTTTTCCGGAGAAAAGAGTCTCTTCACTCCACAGGCAACAACACGCATTGCATCGATGTCTAGCCCCGAATCTGTCTCATCCAAAATGGCCATGAGGGGATTGAGAACGGCCATCTGTAAGATCTCATTGCGTTTTTTTTCTCCCCCCGAAAAGCCTTCATTGAGGTTTCTCTTTGCAAATTCTTCTTTCATTTCGAGAAGCTCTAGTTTTTCCATGAGCAGCTGATGAAAAGCGTCTTCAGAGATGAGAGGATGTTCCAGTGCTTTTTGCTTGGCATTGTAGGCAGCATGAAGGAACTGAAGATTGCTAATTCCAGGAATTTCAATCGGATATTGAAAACTGATGAAAAGGCCAAGATGGGATCTTTCTTCGGGTTCTAGTTCGAGGATGTTCGTCTGCTGGAAGAGGACTTCTCCAGAGAGAATTTCATAAGAAGGATCTCCTGCAAGGACTTTGGCAAGAGTGGATTTTCCTGCCCCATTGGGTCCCATGATGGCGTGGATCTCTCCGGGCTTGATTTCGAGGTCGATTCCTTTAAGGATCACGGCTCCGTCAATCGATGCGTGTAAGTTTTTAATTTTTAGCATGAAACTATCCCACAGAATGTTCGAGTTTAAGGGTTAAGAGTTTTTGCGCTTCGGTCGCAAATTCCAGAGGCAATTTGCGAAAGACGTCTTTGCAAAATCCATTGACGATGAGATTGATGGCATCTTCTCGGTCAATGCCTCTCGCCTGCAAATAAAAAAGCTGCTCTTCATTCATCTTTGCTGTAGAGGCTTCGTGCTGAACTTCGCTTGATCCGTTCGCCGTTTCAATGTACGGAAATGTATTGGCAGAGCAAGCGTTGCCAACGAGCATCGAATCACACTGGGTGTAGTTGCGGGCATTTTCTGCGCGTGGAGCTACTTTCACAAGGCCTCGATAAGTATTATGAGACTGGTCAGCAGAAATCCCCTTAGAAATGATGGTGGAACGGGTGTTTTTTCCGAGGTGAATCATCTTGGTCCCTGTGTCGGCCTGCATTTTTCCATTGGTCAGTGCTACAGAATAAAACTCTCCGACCGATTCATCCCCTTCCAAGATACAGCTTGGATATTTCCAAGTGATGGCAGCGCCCGCTTCCACTTGTGTCCAAGAAATTTTGGACTTATAGCCAGCACATCGTCCCCTCTTGGTCACAAAATTAAATATTCCCCCTTCCCCTGTCTTGGGAGCACCCGCATACCAATTCTGCACGGTGGAATATTTGATCTCGGCATGAGACTCTGCGATGAGCTCAACGACAGCAGCATGGAGTTGATTGGTGTCATAGGCCGGGGCCGTGCATCCTTCTAGGTAACTCACATAGGAGCCTTCTTCGGCAATGATGAGCGTCCTTTCAAATTGGCCAGTAGTCCGATCATTGATCCGAAAATAGGTAGAGAGTTCAATGGGACTACGCACCCCTTTTGGGACATGGACAAAAGATCCATCAGAAAAAACAGCAGAGTTGAGTGCAGCAAAATAGTTATCTCCAATGGGAACAACAGTGCCTATGTACTGCTCGATCAGTTCAGGAAATTTTTGTACTGCTTCAGAAATCGAGCAGAGGGTTACGCCTGATTCTTCGAGAGTTTTTTTAAAGGTTGTCCCAAGAGATACTGAGTCGAAGACCACGTCGACGGCCACACCAGCAAGACGCTTTTGTTCATCAAGTGGAATGCCCAATTTTTCAAAGGTGCGCAAAAGCTCTGGATCCACTTCATCCAGACTTTCTAGCGATTGCTTTATTTTGGGCGCAGAATAGTAACAAATATCTTGGTAGTCGATCGGATTAAAGCGGACATTTGCCCAGCTGGGCTCTTTCATCAGCTTCCACTTTTCAAAAGCGCGTAGACGAAATTTGAGTAAGAAATCGGGCTCGTTTTTTCTTTTCGAGATTTCCCGAACGGTTTCTTCACTTAGCCCTTTAGGAAGGCTATCAGTTTCAATATCTGTAGAAAAACCGTATTTATACTCGGTTTTTTCTTCTAAAATTTGTTCACTAGTCATCATTTACGTAAAATGATAGCACATTTGCTCTGCGATGGCGAGTTCTTCTTTGGTGTCGATTCCAAAAATTTCTTGGCTTATTTCATGGACCTCGATTTGCATTCCATGATAGAGATAGCGGAGCTGTTCCAGGCTTTCTTGCTTTTCTAAAGGACTGGGAGAAAAGCCACCAATTTTTCGAAGGGCCTCGTCTGTATAGGCATAGATGCCGACATGCGCATAAAGATTTTTCTTGTCAGAGGGGATGCAGCTCCGAGAAAAATACAGCGCCCGGCCTCTGGCATCACAAACCACTTTGACCACATGGGGGGACTCGATCTCTTCTTTTTTCGTGATTTTCCGCTTCAAAGTCCAGATTTCTCCAGAGGGCGCATCACACGTCTGTAGGAGAGATCCAATGGTTTCTTCTGTGAGGAAGGGTTCGTCCCCTTGCCAATTGACCCAGATGTCACCCTGGATTTTTCCGGTTTGTTGCAACTCAATGAGGCGATCGGTTCCGCTTAGGCAGTCAGGAGAAGTGATCAGAGCCTCTCCCCCGAAACCAGTAACAATGTCGTAGAGCTCATCGCCATCGACTGCCACAACCACTTTGTCGAAAAAAGAGACTTTCTTCGCCCCTTCAAAGGCCCACTGAATGAGGGGTTTTCCTCCTAGAGGAGCGACCATTTTTCGAGGAAAACGGGTAGATTGCATTCTTGCCGGGATCACACAGACAATTGATTTATTTTTGTGCATACCACTCCACGGTTTTGTCGACGCCTTCTTCGAAAGGATGCTTTGGTTTCCAGCCAAGTTCTGACTTTAGTTTTTTGCTGCAGAGGGCATAGCGAAAATCGTGGCCGGGCCGGTCTTCAACAAAGGTGATGAGCTCGGAATACGTATTGGGATTTTCCCCTTGCTTTTTGGCCACTTTTTCAATCAAAAGATGGAGAAGATCGATGTTCCGCACCTCGCTTCCCCCTCCAATGTTGTAATTTTCTCCCCTTTTCCCTTTTTGGAGGATCAGCCAAATCGCCTCGGCATGGTCTTCCACATAGAGCCAGTCACGTATGTTGATCCCTTTGCCATATACCGGGAGAACCTCTTTGGCAAAACAATGCGAAATCATCCTTGGAATGAATTTTTCCTTGTATTGGCAAGGGCCAAAGTTGTTGCTCGAATGGGAAAGAGTGACTGAAAGTCCGTAGGTTTTGGCATATGAGCGGACAAAATGATCGGCTGCCGCTTTTGAAGCTGCATAAGGTGAATTGGGCCGATAGGGAGAGCTTTCTGTAAATTGTCCCTCTTCAAGAGACCCATAGACTTCATCGGTGGAAATGTGATGGAAGTGAACCTCTGGAAAACGGCGGACTACTTCGAGAAGGGAAAGCGTCCCCTCCACATTCGTTTTGTAAAAGAGTTTTGGGTTTTCAATACTCCGGTCGACATGGCTTTCTGCAGCAAAGTGGACAATGGTGTCGATTTTGTGAGTGCGCAATAACTCTTCGACAAGAGCCCCATTGCAAATGTCTCCACGGACAAAATGGTGTCTAGGATCTTCCGACACTTCTTTCAAATTGTCGAGATTTCCAGCATAGGTGAGCAGGTCGTAAGTGACGACTTTTTCGATCTCTTCCCCGTTTTGGAGAAGATAGCGAACGAAGGCTGAGCCCATGAAACCGGCTCCTCCTGTGACGAGTATCCTACTAATTTGGCGAAGCGACATGATCGAAATATTCCTTGAGGATAGTTTTCCACATACGGGGTTTTCTTCCAAGGGTCAGGGTAACCTTTTTCGTATCGAGGACTGAGTAGGCGGGACGCGGAGAAATCGATGGGAAAGAATCCATCGAGACTGGAGAAATTTCGCTGCATTTCAGAGGAATGCCTCGCCTCATCGCCTCATTATAAAAATCTTTAGCAATTTCATAGCGGGAAAGAATGCCTTCATTGGCAAAATGGAAGAGACCACTATGGCAACTGAGATCGATGATGGCTCCAGCTAGATCGCAGTTGTAGGTCGCCCGATTCACCTGATCGTGAGCAGCCTGAATCCGGTCTTCTTTGCAAAGTTTAGAAAAGATGGATGAAATGAAACTTTTTCCTTCATGGCCAAAGATCCATGAGGTGCGGACAATACAGGCAGAAGAGAATTGGTCAAAAATTCTCTGTTCCCCTTCCCATTTGCTCTTGCCATAAACGCCAAGAGGATTGGGCTTGTCCTCTTCATGGTAGGGATCATTTTTTTCTCCATCGAACACATAATCCGTCGAGACATGAACAAGGCACATTCCATTTTCTCGAGCCGCAACCGCGACATTTTCGGCACCAGTGGCATTGGTTGAAAAAGCTTTTCTACTTTCTTTTTCTGCTCCATCAACATCGGTATATGCAGCGCAGTTGATGAGATGGGTGCAACCGGAATCTTCTCCTTTCCACTTGAGCAGGTCGAGATTGGTGATGTCCACCTCCTCTCTTTTTGATGCGAGAAAAGGAATTCCAAGTACTTCACAACGATCAATCAGCGCTCTTCCCAGTTGTCCCCCTGCCCCTAGAATCCAAATTTTCACTGGAGGATCTCCTTTAAAGAGGATGCATTTTGATCTCGCTCTGACAAAATCGGATTTTCAAAGGGCCATGAGATTCCCACTTCTGGATCGTCATAGCGAAATGTTTTTTCTTCATTGGGATCGAAAACACTGCTCACTTTGTACAGGACATGGGAGACATCGCTGAGAGCGGCAAAACCGTGCGCAAATCCGATGGGGATGAAAAGTTGCTCACTTTCACTGGCGTCAAGAATGCAAGAGCCCCACTGTCCAAAAGTGGGAGAATCTTCGCGAATGTCGACAAAGACATCATAAATTTTTCCTACAACGACTGTGATGAGTTTCGCCTGTCCTGGAGAGCCTTGAAAATGCATGCCCCGAATGGTCCCTTTCACCGAACAGGAGTGATTGTCTTGGACAAAATCGACCGCAATCCCCTCTTCTTCATAAAGGAACTTCCGATAAGTTTCAGAAAAAAAACCTCGCTCATCGGAGAAAACTTTGCGACGAATCAACTTCACGTCGGAAATTTTTTGATCTACAATGCCAATCATAATCTTGTTTTTTTTTGTTTCCGAGGGTACTATACTAAGGATTTAAACCAAATATCGGATTTTTCTCATGAAATTCTTTCATTCACACAGTCATGTCATCGGAGGGACTCTTCTCATCGCAGGAACCACGATTGGTGTTGGGATGTTGGCTCTTCCCGTCGCGACAGGGCCGGGAGGATTTCTCCCTTCCATCCTCATATATTTCTTATGTTGGGCTTTTATGCTCTGTACAGGGCTTCTCCTCCTTGAAGTCTGCAGCTGGATGCCTGAAGACTCCAATTTGATCACCATGGCAAGTCGCATGCTGGGGAAAGTAGGGAAAATTGCATGCTGGTTCATTTACCTTTTCCTTTTTGAAACCGTTATGATTTCGCACGTAGCTGTTGGAGGAAACATCACAAGCGAAATCTTCACGGGACAACTGGGACTCATCCCCTCCATGATTTTTTACGTCATCCTCTTCTCCCCCATCGTTTATATGGGAACCAAAATCGTTGACCGGATCAACGTATTCATGTTTTCTGGTGTGATCATTTCCTATTTGTTCTTCATATTTGTCGCCGCCAAACATGTCGATTTCAGCAAATTAACTGTAGTGAACTGGGGCAAAGCTTGGCTTGCGATTCCGATCCTTTTTACCTCTTTCACCTATCAAGTGATCGTCCCCACCTTGGTCACCTACATGAAGCGCGACTTTACAAAAGTACGCAAAACCATCATTTTCGGTACTTCCATCCCATTGGCTGTCTATGTCATTTGGCAAGTGCTCATCTTGGGAATCATCCCGATCGAAGGGACTAATGGACTTCTGGAAGCAGCAGCAACTGGACAAAATGCGGTCACGCCCCTCAAACATTTCATTGGCAGTACGATGGTCGTCGGCATTGGAAAAGCTTTTGGCTTTTTTGCGATGACCGCTTCCTACATCGCCCTTTCACTTGCTTTTCTCGACTTTTTGGCTGATGGATTAAAAGTTAAAAAAGTGGGCTATCGAAAAGTCGTCCTCTGTCTAATGGTTTTCATTCCCCCTCTTCTCATTACGATGATCAACCCCGACATTTTCCTTACTGCTCTCGGCTATGCAGGAGGAATTAGCTGCGCCATTCTTTTCGGCCTCTATCCTCCCCTGATGGTTTGGATTGGGCGCTATAAAAGAGGGTATACGACCGGGCGGCAAATCCCAGGAGGGAAAGTGTTTCTCGGATCTCTCATCCTTTTAATGATTGTGGAACTGGGAGTTGAAATTTTTCCTCAGCTTTCGTGAAAAACGCGAATTCGGCAGGTCTTATACTAATTGAAAAAACTTCTTTCCCTTGTTTTATTTTTTGTCCCTTGCTTTGCCTCATCGGGGGAAAACAACCTCTCTCCCACGTGCAATATTGAAGAATGTCCAGGCCCTTGGTTCACAGGCCCGCTTCTCTCTCCCTCTGGCCATGTTGTGCCAAAAGGCTATATCGATTTCGAGCCCTATGCATTTTATACCGTCACCACCGGGGATTATAACTCGAATTGGAAGATCATCGACTCGCCCAATTTCACCAATCTCAACTTCCTATTTCTTCTCTATATTGGGCTCACAGAATGGGCAGATATTCTCTTTGCTCCCCAGTTTTTTTGGAAAAAAACACAAGGAGTTTCTTCTCTTGAATTTGGAGACCTCAACGTTACCCTTGATTTCCAAATTTTAGAGGACACAAAAAATAATACCGTCCCAGGACTCAAATTCTACATCCAAGAAACATTTCCGACGGGACCGTATCAAAAGCGAAACCCAGAGAGACTATTTACAGACGTGGGAGGCGGTGGGAGCTTCGTAACCACTTTTGGTTTTGTCCTCGACTCTCTTTTCGAACCTTCGTATTGCCGTTTTCTAGACCTTCGCCTGAATGGTTTTATCGCCTTTCCGACAAACGTCAGCGTCAAAGGACTCAATGCTTATGGAGGCGCGCCCGACACCAAAGCAACCGTCAAACCTGGAATGGAATGGGGTGGCATTTTTGGCCTGCAATATAGTCTTACGCAAAATTGGGCTTTTGCCCTTGATATCGAAGGTATTTATGGCAACGCCACCACCTTTAAAGGTTTTTCGGGAACCCTCACTCCTAAAGCCCCAACAAAAGTGGTTCTGGGGAACCCCTCGAATCTTTCTTTCAGCATTGCTCCAGCCATCCAATACAATTTCAGTTCATCCCTTGGCATCATCGCCGGCACGTGGATCACCTTTGCAGGCAAGAGCACTCCCCATTTTTTCAGCGGGGTGATTGCCATTAACTATTATGGCCCCATTGCCAAAGGAGAAAGGCACAAATACCGTTCAAGTGGAGGAAGTGGTGGATCTGGCGGCGGCGGCGGCCGTTAAGAATTCCTGTTGGATTTTCCTAAACGCTTGATTACCCCGATGACACTGTCGGGGGTGAGAGAAATCGAGTCAATTCCCGCCTCGACTAGAAAGGCGGCAAAATCGGGCTTATCACTCGGCGCTTGTCCACAGATCCCAATCTTTTTTCCTTTTTTGCGCGCAACGGAAATCACCTCACGAATCATCTTTTTAACCGATGCATTCCGCTCATCAAAAAGGGGTGCAAGATCTTCGGCATCTCGATCGATGCCGAGAATGAGCTGAGTGAGATCGTTCGAGCCGATAGAAAAGCCATCAAAACGATCCGCAAATTCTTCTGCTTGGATGATATTGGAAGGAATCTCGCACATGACATAGATATCCAGTTCCCCTTTTTTGAGTCCTTCTTCTTCCATCACCTTCAGAACCTTGTCGGCTTCTTCGATCGTGCGACAAAAGGGAATCATCACGACGACATTGGAAAAACCCATTTTTTCACGGACCCGTTTGATCGCTTGGCATTCTAGAGAAAAACCCGCGCGGTAGCGGGGACTGTAGTAGCGAGAAGCTCCGCGAAATCCAAGCATCGGATTGTCTTCTTTCGGTTCGAAAAAGCTTCCACCAATCAGACCGGCATATTCATTGGTTTTGAAATCGCTCATTCGGACAATCACCGGATAAGGGTAAACGGAAGAGGCAATCTTCCCAATTCCAAGGGCTAACTTTTCGATGAAGTGTTCTTTTTTGTCTTTGTAAGCGCGGGTAATTTGCTCAATTTCGCGACGCACTTTTGGATCTTTGACCTTAGAAAAATGGACAAGGGCCATCGGATGGATTTTAATCTCATTGCTAATGATGAATTCCATCCGTGCAAGCCCCACCCCTTTTACCGGGAGAGGCCACCAGTGGAGAGCTTCTTGTGGACTTGCCAAATTCAGCATGATTTCCGTTTGTATTTTTGGCAGTTTGCTCAGGTCCATCTCCTTTTCTTCGAAAGGGACGATCCCTTCATAGATATAGCCCGTTTCCCCTTCTGCACAGGAGAGCGTAATAGCCTGATTATTTTTGAGCTTTTTGGTTCCTAGATTTGTCCCCACAATCGCCGGCAAGCCCAATTCTCGACTGACAATTGCTGCATGCGAAGTACGTCCCCCATGGTTGGTGATGATTCCGCTTGCCTGTTTCATAATAGGGACCCAATCTGGAGAAGTCATTTCCGTTACCAAAATCGATCCCGGTTTGAAATCTTTGATTCGATCCACCGATTGAATCATCTGCACTTTGCCTGCGACAATCGCCTCCCCAATCGCTAACCCCTGCAAAATCGTCTTCCCCTTTTTTCCTATCTTGTAGGTTTTAAAAATAGACGTCTTTTTTTGCGATTGGACCGTTTCCGGGCGGGCTTGTACGATATAGAGCTCTTTACTCTTGCCGTCGATGGCCCATTCGATATCCATCGGCATTTGATAATGCTTCTCGATCAGCACTCCCCATTTGGCTAACTGGATGATCTGCCCATCTGTGAGCGCAAACTTCTGGCTTTCCTTCGGAGAAAGTTTGACGTTTTTAGTCCCCCTTTGGGTATAGATCAATTTGAGTCTTTTTGTTCCCAAGGTCTTTTCGACAATGGGGAGATAATGCTCTTTGCCAAGAAGGGGCTTGAAGACCATATATTCATCCGGTTCGATCGTCCCCTGTACGACATTTTCTCCAAGACCAAAAGCAGCATTGATCACGACAACGTCGCGAAAGCCACTCTCCATATCGAGAGTGAAGAGCACACCAGAGCTCCCCCTATCTGCGCGGACCATTTTCTGCACTCCAACAGAGAGAAAGACTTTATCATGAGCAAATCCCTTTTCCTTTCGATAGGCGATGGCCCGATCAGTGAAAAGAGAGGCAAAGCATTTTTTGCATGCCAGAAGAAGCGCTTTTTCTCCCACCACATTGAGATAGCTTTCTTGCTGTCCAGCAAAACTGGCTCCGGGCAGATCTTCTGCCGTTGCACTACTGCGCACAGCTACATCGAGCTGTTTTTTCCGATAAAACTTTGAAAGCTCGCGATAGGCCACAGCGATGTCCTCTTTAAGATCCGGAGGAAAATTCCCTTTCATCACTGCTGCCCGGGCCTCTTTTCCCTTCATACGAAAAATTTTAGGGCGCAGCTTATTGTGATTCAAAAATTTTATATACCCTTCAACCGTCGTCGCAAAGCCAAGGGGAATGCGGATCCCCTCCCCCTTCAGAGCGTTGATCATCTCACCCAGAGAGGCATTTTTCCCTCCTACAGAAGGGACATCGGCAATCCCAATATCTTCAAAGATTCGAATATATTTCATATCTTGATGTATAGCCCGCCTTTCTAATAAAATAAACCTATGGATTTTGAAGAGCTTATGATTCAAGCAGGAGATGCGACTTCTGCGCCCCAAGGAGAAATTCCACGCCAAAAAGTCCCCGGTTGGATCCGCTGGCCCCTGCGAGCATTTTTTCTCCCTTTTGTCCTCCTAGATGTCACCATGCAAAAGTTCGCCCGCATCCTCCTCCCCCCGCCCTATGTGAAGGGAGGCAAATGCAAAAAACGGGGAAATTGTTGCTATTACATCATGATCCGCAAACCCAAAGGGATTTGGGGTTGGATATTTCAGTTTTGGAATATGCAAATCAACGGCTTTTATTTGCGAAGCAAAGAAGACTTTGAATATGAAGGGCATCGAGTGATGGTGATGGGGTGTCGCTACTTACAAAAAGATGGAAGCTGCAAACATTATCAATTTCGTCCCATGGTCTGTCGCAAATGGCCCGTCATCGAGCAATTTGGCATCCCTCGCATCCTCAAAGGCTGCGGTTTCACAGCTACGCTACGCAATAAAAAATAGTTTCCCTAAACGCTTACAGCGGAAAATCCCCTCTAAAATCTTTGATTGACTTATTTCAAATAAGATGAAAAAATTCCTTTTAGTTTTTTTAAGAGGTGAACCATGTCAATAAGCAATGTTATCTATGAAACTACTTCCTTTTCCCCGGCCATCCCCGCTTTGCCACAATTTAGAGAGTCTCATCAAGAAGATCATTTTGATGAGCAAAATGTCATTCTTCAAGACGGCGTTGAATCTCTGGTAAGAGCAAGCGTATTTTTCAAATATCTTGAAAGGAATCTCAATACTCTTAAAGGAAGCACCTCACCCTTACAAGCACTTTTAGAACGTTCCTTACACTTACCCGCAACAGAGAAAAACAAGTCTCTCTTTTCAGAAATCACGGGAGCCTTCTTTAAGCAAAAGGGGTTCCTCTCAAGACTATTTTCCAATGAGTCATGGAACGAAGGGTTTAAAAATCGCACAGACTTAGGGAAAGTAGCATCCCAATTTAGGAATTGTATCGAGAGCCGTGCAGAGGTATGCAGTTTTACGAGAGTAAGGAACCCGCAACTGATTCAACAAGCCAATGAAGAGGCAAGCGTTCTCCTAAAAGGATTAGGTTCTCGTGAAGAAACAAGAACTTCAAAAAGTTCTTGTTTCTATGGATTGACCAGTGGGATAGCTGCATCATTTCTGCTTGAGAATCCCCTTCCCTTGTTGATGGGACTTAGTGAATGTTTTCCTAGAGCCTACGCACAACAAAAAGTTGGCAATGAGTTTCGAGTTAATTCTTATACAAATGGTAGTCAGGTGCTCCCTTCCGTAGCAAGTTTCAGTACTGGCAATTTTGTTGTGACTTGGCAGAGCAATGGCCAGGATGGCTCATTTTATGGGGTTTTTGGTCAATTGTACGATGGAAATGGCTCTAATATCGGAAGTGAATTCCAAGCAAATTCTTATACGACTAATAATCAGGGGTACCCTTCACCCAAGTTCAGAGATGGCGCTTGAGGAATATAGTAAAAATCATTTTAATTTTTCCATAACCTATTGATAATCAGCACTTCTATTTCCTGGATTGTATTTGTAGTGTCTGAAAATGAAGAT
>QIGB01000058.1 GCA_003228815.1 Chlamydiota bacterium
CGAGGAGAAGGACGGGTGTGGGACTGAATTGCATGCAAAGGAGTGAGCCGCAAAAGGGAGCAATGAGTCCGCGCAGGCCTACGGTAACAACGTTGACAGAGCTGTAGGAAGAACTGTCGTCTTTGCCGGAAAAGATGGGACCGGATAAGTGCCAGGAGAGTTCGCTGCCGGCTTGCATCACGCCGTAGATGAGGTAGGCGGCATAGATCCAGGGGATTTGGAATTTGGCGAGGATGAGGGTAAGAGGGAAGAGCGCGGCGAGGATGGTGACAAGGGAGCTAAAGCGGAAGATGTTGATTCGGTTCATCCATTTGGCCCAGATCTGGCTGGTGAGAGCAAATCCAATTCCCTTACAGGTTGCGAGAGCTATGGCTAGAGTGGTGTAAGAAAGACCAAGTTCTCCAATGAAAAAGGCGGGTAGAGCTGGCTGCATCACCATGAGACCACTGCCACCAAGCATGAAGCCAATTTGGTATTGAGTAAAGTCGGGGCGGGTTTTGAAGAGATGAAAGGCGGTTTTCCAGGGATGGATGAGGGTGGCTTTGAGATCGAAAGGCGTTTTTTCAAGAGGGGCTTGGATGGTTGGAATGCGGAGAAGGAAAAGGGTTCCTGCAAGGCTTAAGAATGAGGTGAGGGGAAAGAGGAGCCGCCAGGCGGCTTCGTCGTTGTCCATCCACATGCCGAAAAAAATGGGAAGGATCGCGCCACCGAGATAGGAGAGGATCGATCCATATGAAAAGGTTCGCCCTCGTTTTCTTTCTGGTAAATTTCTCTTGAGGAGTTCCATCCAGGAAGGGATGACACCTCGCTTCATCATGAGAAAAAGAGCACCTGCTCCAATCAAAAACCAAGGGTTTTTGATCCAGGGAAAGAAAAAAAAGGGGGCATGACCGATAAAGCTGGCTAAAATTACGTTGGAGCGAAGGCGATCAGGTCGTTTATGAACGAGGGCGCTCCAATAGGGAGAGAAGAGGGAGACGATGGGTTTGAGGGCAATCAGCGCAGTGATTTGAAGGGGAGTGGCTCCCAGGTCCTTGCTCAGGATGAAGAGGAGCAAGGCGTACATCCCCCAGAAGGGGGCTTTTAGAAAGTTTGACCAGATAAAAGCCTGGGCTGTGTTTTTCTCATTCACTTTCTAAATCCAGCATCGACAAATCAATCATCGGCGAGAGGAGCTTTTTCTCTTGTTTGGTCTTTTTTGGTTTGGTCTTCTTCTTACGGGGAAGGTCGATCGTTTGGGTTTCGGGAAGTTGTGGCTCGGGCATCATCATCTCAAATTTGAAGAGGGCATGGGCAATCTCAACTTTTATTTCCCGACTGAGCGTGTCAAAGAGGGCAAAGGCTTCATGCTTGAACTCGAGAAGTGGATCTTTTTGTCCGATTGTGCGGACGCTCACTTCGGTGCGCAAATGATCGATGTGAAGAAGGTGTTCTTGCCAGCGGCTGTCGATATTGCGGATGAGAAGACTTCTCGATACTTCGCTGACAACGGATTCTGCATTGACCTCTTGCGTGGAATCAGGATTTAGTGTTTTGTGCATTTCTCGGATTGCATTTTTCTGGTGCTCGAGCTTGTATTTAAAGGCTTCAAGCACTTTGTCAGCGGCCATTTTTTCGATTTCTTCGATAGAGAGATAATCGTTGTCAAATTCTTTGGCATCAAAAGTGACGGGGAAATTGGTGACGAGCCACCCGCGGTATTCTTCAGGGTTCCATCCGCCTTCGACGGAACGGCTGACGAAATATTCGCTGGCCATCTCTATACAGACATGCTCGAGAATCTCTTCGGCAAAGGGAACGGCATCTTTCGCATGTAAGACTTCGTTGCGGAAGGAGTAGATTTCTTCGCGTTGTTTGTTCATCACATCATCATATTCGAGGGTATGTTTGCGTATCGTGTAATTGCGCTGTTCTACCCTTTTCTGCGCTGTCTCGATCGATCTATTGAGGACTTTTCCTTTTACAGCTTCACCTTCTGGTGGGCGGTAACGCTGCAAAAACATCGTGATGCGCGGTGATGTAAACAGACGCATGAGCGTATCTTCGAAGGAAACATAGAATTTGGATGTTCCCGGATCTCCTAGGCGGGCGCTGCGACCACGGAGTTGGCGATCGATGCGGCGCGATTGGTGGCGGGTTGTTCCAATGACGTGGAGCCCTCCTTTTTTTGCGATCCCTTCTTTGAGCTTAATGTCGGTTCCACGACCTGCCATGTTGGTTGCAACAGTAATCGCTCCGGGTTGCCCAGCTTCGGCGATGATTTCAGCTTCTTTCGCGTGATTTTTGGCATTGAGAACAGTGTGGGGAAGTTTATTCTGTTTCATGATGCGGGAGAGTTTTTCTGAAACTTCTACCGATTCTGTTCCGATGAGGATGGGTCTTCCTTCCCCATGAATCTTTTGGATGTCTTTGATCAGAGCATTGTATTTTTCCCTCTCGGTCATGTAGATCTCATCGTCAGCGTCGGCGCGGATACACTTGCGATGGGTCGGGATGGCAATTACCTCAAGCTTGTAGATCTCTTTAAACTCATTGGCTTCGGTCATCGCTGTACCGGTCATCCCGGCCAGCTTGTCATACATCCGGAAGTAATTCTGCAAGGTGATGGTTGCATAGGTTTGCGTCTCACCTTGGATTTTGACGGACTCTTTTGCTTCAATGGATTGGTGCAAGCCATCAGAAAAGCGACGGCCTGGTTGTGGACGGCCTGTGTTTTCATCGATGATGATGATCTTGCCCTGATCGACGATGTAATCGACATCTTTTTCCATCAGGAGGTGGGCCCGCAGCATTTGTCGCAGATTGTGTGCCCGTTCTTTGCGCATCGAATCTTCTTCACGAAGAGCGACTTTTCGCTCTAGCCTTTCTTGCTCATCGAGATCAGCAATTGCGTCGACGAGAGCATACTCATGCCCGAGATCGAGCATCGTAAAGTCATTTTCTGATGTCCCTTCAACTGATTCAACCCAGTAGTGAATTCCTTTGTCTGTCAGTTCGTATTCACTGGCTTTTTCATCGACAATGAGGTAGAGCTGAGCGAGTGTTTCAAGACGTTCTTCCTTGTTGGCATCGGTGTAGAAGTAGATGTCAAGTTTGTCGATCTCTGCGCGCAAGTCTGGGTTTTCTCTGATGCGTCGCAAAATCTTGTTGTGGGGGTTGCCTTTGTTGACGAGCCAGAGGTTGCGGAACGCTTCGTCGGCCTCTTTTTGCTGAAGTTTATTGAGTTTTTTACGCTCGTCGCCTTCTGCGATCTGATCCAATTTTTCGAGGATTTTGCGCGCTTCGGTCGCTAATTTGTTGCAATAATCGCGTTGCACTTTGACAACTTCCTCTACGGGCTCTTGGAGCACGTCGTACATCTGCTTGGAGTCATTCGTAGGACCTGAAATGATCAGAGGAGTGCGCGCCTCATCGATCAAGATCGAGTCGACTTCATCGACAATCGCAAAGAAATAGCCCCGTTGGCTTTGCTCTTCGGCACTTTGCGCCATTGAATTGTCGCGCAAGTAATCAAACCCAAATTCAGAAGCCGTTCCATAGACGATATCGGCCATATAAAGGTCTTTTCTTGCATGGGGCGGTGTTTGGTTGGTCAACGCTTCCACACGTAAGTTGAGCCAACGGAAAATGACGCCGACCCACTCGCAGTCACGCTGAGCAAGATAATCATTGACGGTTACGAGATGAACAGGTTTCCCCGAGAGGGTATTGAGATAGAGGGGAAGAGCGGCTGTGAGAGTTTTTCCTTCGCCCGTCTGCATTTCGGCAATAGACCCGTGATGCAATGCAATGGCGCCGATCAGCTGGACATCAAAGGGGACCATATCCCATTTTTGATCGTATCCAGAGACATGCATATCGTTGCCGAGCATGCGACGGCAGACGTTTTTGACAACGGCATATGCCTCTACAAGAAGATCATCAAGAGTTTCTCCTTGGGTATAGCGTTTTTGAAATTCCGCTGTTTTGGCCTTCACTTCTTCATCAGAGAGTTTTTGCAAGGCCTCTTCAGCTTGATTGATTTTCTTGACGAGTCTACGGTGGTTTTTGAGAAGACGCCCCTGGGCGGATCCAAATATTTTTTTAAAAATGCCAAACATGTTATCTACGTGTTGTAAAGATTGTCGCTACTATTGTACTGGATGCTCATGAAAAAAGCAAAAATACCAATAATTTTTTTTAGCTTAATTATCGCTTCCTCAGCATTATATGCAGAGCTAAGAATTCCCGAAACACCTTTACAAGAAAAAATTGATCTTGAGCCCCATGAGGATGAGCTCCTTACCGTCGAAAGGATGATTGCACTTCTAGAGGATCAACTAGTGGCGCAGAAAAAAATCAAAATTTTAATTCAAGAAATGCGGCATAATAAAGAAATGTTTCTTAAGGGGGAGGAGTCCAAACTCCATGCCCTTTATATGATTCAGGCAGGAAAAGAGTGTTTAGACCTCATCAGAGCCCATCATCTCTATCACCTTTTTTCTTCTGATTTTATGGAGGAACTCGCAATATTTACAAAAATTGGCACCAAACATGAGTGATATCAATTACATCAACCGCAAGACGAAAGAGCAGGAAACAGAACAAGTTCCCTGCCAAACCTGTCTAGAGGTTCTCTACCACAACAATCCCTTTTCATGGATTTTTCGGACCCTTTTGTGCAAACTGCCTTTCTTTTCTCAATTTTTTGGCTTTTTGCAAAAAAAGCCCAACAGCCACAAAAAAATTGGCCCTTTTATCCAAAAATACAACATCGACACGTCAGAATTTCTCGATGCTCCCGATTCGTTTCCCACTTTCAATGACTTTTTTATTCGCAAACTCAAACCTTCCTCTCGTCCCATTTCCAATGGCAATGATGTAGCCATTCTCCCTGCAGACGGACGCTACCGCGCGATACAAAACTTTCATCATGAAGAGGGTCTCCTTGTAAAAGGAAAAAAGTTCTCCCTTGAAGCCCTTCTCGGTGATTCCAGACTTGCCCATAAGTATGCCCAAGGTGCACTCCTCATGATTCGGCTTGCTCCAGTCGACTATCACCGTTTTCATTTCCCCTGCAATTGTACCCCTGAAGAGACCAAGCTGATCAATGGTCCACTCTTCTCGGTCAATCCGATTGCCCTTAGGAAAAATATTGACATATTGACTGAAAATAAACGGGTGATCACCCACTGCAAAACACATCATTTTGGGACGATTCTCTATATTGAAGTGGGAGCGACCAATGTTGGGTCTATTGTCCAAACTTTTGAGCCTGAAAAGCACTATGCCAAAGGGGACGAGAAAGGCTATTTTTCTATTGGGGGCTCGTGCATTCTTCTTCTCTTTGAGCCGGCACGCATTCAATTTGATCAGGACCTGCTCGAGAACACACAGCGAGGCCTTGAAACCCTCGGCCATCTTGGCCAAACTCTTGGTCGGGCTCTTGCCCCTATTTAACTTCAGGGAAACCGCTACTCTAGGTGGCAAAGGCGAAATTAATTTTTTTTTATTACAAGTCCAATGTTATAATATTTTTTTCTTTGTTTTATTTTTGAAATCTTGATATACTAGATCGCATAACAAAACTAAGGAGATTATTATGACATCTTTAGAAGCTTCTCTGGGCGCTCTGAATTTTTCTACTCAATTAGAAGAGGTTAATAAACTTCTTGATGGTGCTCAAACGGACATTATCTTTTGGGGCACCCGGGTAGTTAAAGTGAATGGTTACTCAGGTTCTGTCTCTTTAGAAAATCTCGCCAGAAAAACACTTAATGTTGGTCAACTGCGATGCGAAGCAGATGACCTAACGCCCTCAGAGCGAATTGCAGGGGTAGAAATTGTACGTAAACTGCAGAAATTTTATAAATTGACTGATACCCAAAAACAAAATGTAAATTTCATTACAAGATTTTTCATTTGGATCCGCGAGTTTGCCTTCACTCCCTATACAACACGTTTTTACATCGATGGAGGACCAGACGAATTTCGGGCGTATAGTAAAGAGAAGTTCATCCAACAATTTGGTGACAAATTTAATAATTTGGATGAGCATCCTTCATCTGATGGTGGTTTCGGGCCTCCTCTAAGGATATACGCAAAAGAAGAGTGCATCAGAGCACAAATGCTTCCTGTTTAATACAAAATAGAATTTTTTCCAAAAAAAGTGGCTTGACCCTCACGTTACGTGATACTATATCCTCCTAAATGTCTTTCAAAAAAGAGACCTGGGTGGCTTACACAGTAAAAGAATTGGCCAAATTATCCGGTGTGAGTGTGCGCACACTCCACTGTTAACTCAACTTGCCACCTATCTCGCTTCAAGGCTGTAGTGAGTTGAGTTATAAGTCTCATAAAACTAGAGATTTACGATTTTTCTTGAAAAGCGCTATCGCTTATGGCATATTTCAATCAAAAGTGCAAATAGCAATGGCGTTTTATGAGATATATTCCACGCTTAGTGAAGCCCCCTAAGGATAGTTTTTTTCTATTTGGACCGAGAGGGACAGGAAAATCTACATGGCTCTTACATGCTTTTCCCGATGCATTGAGACTAGATTTATTAGATAGGGAAGTGGAGAGGAAATTCCTTGCGAGGCCTGAGAGGCTTAAGGATTTTGTGGCTCCGCTACAGTCGGGAGAAGTATGCATTATTGATGAAGTGCAGCATGTTCCAGAACTTCTTCCAGTCATCCACTCTCTGATCGAAGAAAAGCGAGGGATTCAGTTTATTCTTACAGGAAGTAGTGCTAGGAAATTTCGTCGATCAGTTGGAGATCTTTTGGGTGGCAGGGCTTTGATGCGTCATATGTACCCTTTTTTGGCCAGTGAATTGAAAGAGGAATTTTCTTTAGAAAAAGCTCTCCAATTTGGTTTAGTTCCAATGGTATGGCAATCAGAAGAGCCTGAAGAAAAATTACGCGCTTATGTTTCTACATATCTAAAAGAAGAAGTGCAAGCAGAAGGGCTTGTGAGGCAAATTGGAGATTTTGCCCGTTTTATGGAAATTGCTACTTTTTCTCATGGAGGCATATGGACAAGTACAGAAATTGGAAGAGAAGCGCAAATTAAAAGGCAAACGGTGGATAATTATTTGCAAATTCTGGAAGATCTTTTGCTTGCCTTTACAATTCCAGTATTCACTCGTCGTGCCAAGAGATCTTTAATTAGCCATTCGAAATTTTATTTTTTTGATGTTGGTGTGTTTAGAGAATTGCGTCCCAAGGGCCCTCTAGATAAAGAAGCAGAATTAGAAGGACCTGCATTGGAAGGTTTAGTGGCACAACATTTACGTGCATGGGTTTTTTCTCAAAGACAAACACATCATCTTTATTTTTGGCGTACGAGAACCAAAATTGAAATCGATTTTATTATTTATGGACCTACAGGTTTTTGGGCGATTGAAGTCAAACGCAATTCAAGAATTTCGATTCATGACGTAAAATCTCTCAAAATTTTTCAAGAAGAGTATCCAGAAGCTACATGTTTTCTCCTTCATGGAGGAAAAGAAAGGCAAAAAATACGTGGTATTCTTTGTGTGCCTATTGAAGAATTTTTAAAAGGATTACAGCCTGACAAACTGCTGTTTGATCCAATAGTTGGATTAAAATAGATGATGACAGATCGGGCACTCGGCCACTTTGTGGCCGCGTGCCACACAATATTTTCGAGCAAAATAGATGATTTGTAAATGAAGCTTGTGCCAGTCTTTTTCTGGAAAGAGGGCTTTGAGGTCTTTTTCTGTTTGGGTGACAGTTTTTCCACTTGAAAGGCCCCACCGTTTCGCGCAGCGATGGATGTGTGTGTCTACTGGAAAAGCGGCCTTTTGAAAAGCAAGTGACATGACAACCGATGCTGTTTTGTGGCCTACTCCAGGCAAAGCCTGAAGATCTTTGAAATTATCCGGGACTTTTCCTCCATGTTTTTCGATGAGTTGTTTGGAAAGTTTCCAAATGGCTTTGGCTTTGGTATTCGAAAGACCGCAAGAGTGGATGGTTTTTTCGATCTCAGAAATGGTGAGCTTGATCATGGCCCGAGGGGTTTTGGCTTTGGCAAAGAGTTTGGGAGTGATAGCATTAACGCGCAAGTCAGTGCATTGAGCCGATAGGAGCACGGCAATCAGCAAAGTATATGTGCTGGTATGTTGTAAGGGGACTTTAGGATGAGGAAAAAACTCGTTTAGAGTTTCTTGCACAACCTGTGCACGCTGTTTTTTATTCATTTTCCAACACAAAATTTAGCAAAAATGGCACTTAATATATCTTCAGAAATATCAAGGCCAATAATTTGCCCGAGATATCCGAGGCAACTGCGCATGTCAGCGGAGAGGAATTCGGGAGAGATATCTGTTTTGAGTCCATTGATTAGCGTTTGCAGGTCTTGGATTGCATGGGAAAGAGCTTCTTTGTGGCGGATGTTGGTAAGGACAATCTCATCTTTGGAGGGTGTATTGTCTTTCCAAATCATCTCTTCGATTTTTTTCTTCAAAGCGGGGAGGCCAACTCCTGTTTTGGCAGAAAGAGGGACGTGAGGGAGAGATTCGATGAGGGGGATTGTGTGTGGGAGATCGATTTTATTCCAGATCACAAGGGTTTTTTCTTTAGGGGTTGAGGTGAGAAGGGCTTCATCTTCTTCCGTGAGGGGGCGAGAGACATCGATGAGCAAAAAAATCAGATCAGCTTCTTGCATCGCTCTCTTACTTCGACGGATCCCTTCTTTTTCAATGAGTTCTTCAGTGCTCCGAATGCCGGCAGTGTCGGTGATCTGAAAATGGAGTCCGCAAAGACGGATCTCGGCTTCGAGAGCATCGCGTGTCGTCCCAGGAATGGGGGTGACGATTGCGCGATCATGGCCAAGGAGGGCGTTCATGAGTGAGGATTTTCCAACGTTGGGACAGCCAATGAGACAGAGTTTGAGTCCTTCATGGATTTTTTTCCCCTCATGAAAGGTTCCTTCTAGCGACTCTATTTTTTGGCATGTTTTTTCAAGAGAGGCGATCACTTCTTCTTTGCTGGCAAACTCAAGGCCTTCTTCTGGAAAATCGACCCAGGCTTCCAAGATCGCAGCGATGTCGATCAGCTCTTGTTGGAAAGAGCGGATGTGGGTCGAGAGGTTTCCTGAAAGTTGCTGGCTTGCTGCTTGCAAAGAGAGTTCGTTTTTTGCTCCGATGAAGGATTGCACGGCTTCTGCTTGGGCCAGATCGAGTTTCCCATTGCAAAATGCCTGGCGAGTGAATTCTCCGGGACCTGCGGCTTTGGCCCCTGCTTTGAGGACGACGTCGAGAACGCGGCGAGTGATGAGACTCCCTCCATGACATTGGATTTCAACAGTATTCTCTCCTGTAAAAGAGCGGGGCTTTTGCATCACGATGAGAAGTACTTCATCTATCACTTCATTGCCATCAAGGATTTTTCCAAAATGAACGGTATGAGATTTGTATTCAGCAATGGAGCCAGAAAAGACCCGATCTGCAATGGTTATGGCACCAGGTCCTGAGATGCGGATGACGGCAATTCCTCCTTCTCCTGGAGGTGTGGCAATGGCTGCGATGGTTTCGTTCATGCTTTTACGTAAGCGGTTTGGAGATATTGAATGCGGTCCTGCGGGCTAGGATGAGAAATATGGAAACAAGTTTCAGGAAGTAAAATAACTCGGAGGAATTTTTCAACCCAAGAATTCTGATTCCATTGGTGTTTTTGGCTTTCATCGAGTGCATGAAAGAACGCTTTTGCCGCCGGAAGATCTTTTGTCAATTGTACTGCGGAAAAGTCGGCTTCTTTTTCTTGGTATTGTTCTGAGTATTCACGTAAGGCCTTGAATGCCCTTTTGCTCACGTCGATCACGAGGATAGAGAGGATTGCAGCGAGGTAGAAGGGAAAGAATGCAAAAAGAAAAATGACCATCACAAGAGAAACAGAAAAGGAGTAAAATCGATCCCAATTTCCCGGAATATGCCGATGAAAAATATGACCGATCTCATGCGCGATGGCAAAACGCTTGATTCGATCGATCATTTGGGGATTTTTCCATGTCCGTAGATGCACATCAAAAAATTCTCTAAGGTTACAAAGTGTACTTGGATCCATTCCGAAAGTTTCTGTAAGCCACACCTTCAATCGGAAGAAATACTTGTCAGAGTTGAGTTTGGAGTCATCGGGGCCTTCGACTTGGAGGTCTTTTGGCAAATCTTCTGGTCCAAGAAGGGTGAGAGGATGGAGCAGGAGGGTCGTTTTCTCTGGTAGGGCTGCTGCATAAGACGTTTCAGTAATGATCCTGACATGTACATCATCACTTTTCCCTGTCATTTCGTGATAGATTTGATTGGCAATTTTCTGGTAAGGGTCGATTAGACTCATGATGCAACTTGTGTGAAGATTCTTCCCGCTAAAGTTTCGGCTTCCTGCCCCTGATCCGAAGTAGGCTTAATTTGCAGAAGTTTTCGCATCATGCGCTGAAAGAGGAGTAGTTCTTCTCGTATCTTGAAGGGAGTATGATCAGGGAAAGGGGCAAACTGGACAAGGCGCGCTCCGCGGGCAGAAGTTTTTTGGATGGCTGTGGCCAGTTGTGCTGGTTTTAGAATCACAGGATCTAGGGGATTGTAAAAGACGTATTTTTCTCCTTTGAGGGAATCGAAGTCTTTTTTTACATCCATGTCAAATTGGAGAACATGCGCTCCCAACCGGAGGATGGCAGGAATAAACCCTTGAACATTCAGGGTTTCTTGGATCTCTAAGCCTAAAGTAGAGAAGGAGTTGATGTTGGCTGCTTTGATTTTTTTCTCAGAATATTTTTCTTGAATCAGGTTTGCCCCACGCGTTGTATTTGCCGCTCCCATGGAAAATCCAGTGAAAGCAATATCTTCAGGATCGATCCCTTTTTCGTGGATGAGATATTCAGCTGCAGTATAAATGTCGAGTGCATAACCATCTTCATAAATCGGACCCGAACTATTTCCTATACCTCTAGAATTCACAAAGAAAATAGAAGCATTCACATCTTTGAGAAGTTGATACCAATCATGCGTTTCCCATCGCTGCGAATTGCCGCCTACAAAGAGGACCGCTTTTTCTCGATTTTTTCCTGGGAAGAAAGCGCAATTGAGCGTGGCTCCATCTGGGGCTTTGATCGAGACTCTTTGCCCTTCGTATTTTTCTAGACGGTATTGGCCAGCATCTCTAGCAAAATCTTCTCTATAAAGATTTGGCAGGATGATTCGGAAAACGAGCTTGCGTAAATAGTGGATTCCAAGACGAACCAAACCAATGGGGAAAATCACGATCGAGATGACATTCCAAAAAACCTTTCCCACTTTGCATATTAAACTTTTTAATGATGGGTCCAATTGCTTGGGCCACTGAGCTTGAAAAGGATCTGCTTTTTCTGAAACGGGCACTGCCATAATGGCAGAAATTTTACCCTTTTTTTATTTTTAGAGCGAGGGAAATGAGCTCAGCAAGAGGGGGCTCTTTTCCATTTGAGCTCACGGCCGATTGAACGGCTCTTTGGGCCTCCATAGGATTGTAGCCGAGATTGATTAGAGCGCTGATGGCATCAGAAATGGGGCAAGGTTCTTTCGATCCTGACAAAGAAATTTTTCCCTTGTCACCTTTTTGGAATTTGTCGCGCAGCTCAAGAATGAGCCGCTCGGCCATCTTTTTCCCAATGCCAGGGATCTTGGAAATGGCTTTGGTATTGTGGTGCTCCACGGCCGTGTGCAAGTCATCGAGCGTCATATGCCCCAAGATGGCAATGGAAAGGCGAGGGCCAATTCCAGAAATTTCACAAAGGGTGTTAAAAAAAACTTTTTCTTCGCGTGACAAAAACCCAAAAAGTTTATGAGAGTCTTCCCGAATCACCGCCGCTGTATAAATTTTTACTTCACTACCCACCTGAGGAAGTTTTTCAAAAGTAGTAATCGAAATGAGAAGACCATATCCAATCCCACCCACTTCCAGAGTGATTTTTTGAGGGGAGGAGTCTGTCAGTGTTCCTTTTAGATATTCAAACATTTCTTCCACTTTACTTCATGCGCATGGCAAAGTGCAAGGGCGAGTGCATCAGCCGCATCTTCAGGAGTTGGCATGACGGGGAGTCCGAGAAGTGCTTGGATCATTTTTTGTACCTGCTCTTTAGTGGCTGAGCCCTGACCAACAACAGCCTTTTTGGCTTTTTTGGGGGCGTATTCAAAAATGGGAATACCACGCCGCTCAGCGGCGAGGATTGCCATTGCTCTAGCCATTCCCAACTTCATTGCGCTCATGGCATTTTTGTGCATGAATTGGGTTTCCACTGCAAGGGCATCCGGATTGTGCTTTTCGATCAGCTCTTCGATTGCTTCAAAAATAATTAAATATCTCTTTGAACTGCTCTCTTTTGCAGGGGGGCGGATGCAGCCAAAGTCGAGCGCTTTGGAATTGTGGGGGTGATAGAGGATGATGCCATAGCCTGTCACGCGAGTGCCGGGGTCGATGCCGAGAATGATCATATCCGCATCATATCGAAGAATTTTTGTTTGTGTATACAAAATCAGCAAGAATTTGGTATTTTATGATTTTACACTGTGGTTATTTGGTGAAATCGCTTCAGGGAATCAAATTCAAAAACATCATCGTTCGAATGCCCAATTGGATTGGGGATATGGTCATGGCAACGCCCATTCTGTCCGATTTGCGAAAAACCTATCCGCGATCTTCCATCACAGCGATGTGTCGTGCCCCGATTTCCGATCTGCTCAAAGAAGACCCCGAAGTCGATGAACTGTTTTGCTTTAGCAAAGCCAGCAGCTTTTCTAGACGGAGCGACAAGAAAAACATCATCGAAAAACTTCGGCAAGGAAAATATGACCTCGGTATTTTGCTGACCCATTCACTCTCTTCAGCCTGGTGGTTTTGGCAGGGACATGTGAAGACAAGACTTGGTTATGATTGCAATGGGCGACGTTTACTTCTTTCCCGTCCTGTTCCCCTCCCTCCAAATATTGAAAGACAACATCTCGTGATCACCTATAAAATGCTCTTAGAACCTCTCGGGATCCCCATTTCAAATACTCCCCCTCGTCTTTTCCTATCTGACAAAGAAGTAGAAGAGGCGCGCACCCTTCTCAAACAACATGGTGTGACCAAAGAAAAAGTGGTGGTTGGAATCAATCCCGGGGCGACCTATGGCTCAGCTAAATGTTGGCTTCCCGAGCGCTTTCGTGAAGTCGCAGCAAAACTCCTCATGGATCCCAATGTAACGATCGTCTTTTTTGGAGATCAGCCAACAGCGCCGCTCGTCAAACAGATCTGCATGGGACTTGGCCCCCGCGTGATTAACCTTGCAGGGCTCACATCGTTGCGTGAAGTTGCTACACTCATTAGCCTTTGCGAAGTGCTTCTGACTAATGATAGCGGTCCCATGCACATTGCCGATGCATTGGGAACAAAAATTGTTGCCCTCTTTGGATCAACCAATGAAATTGTCACAGGACCCTACCGCACGGGAAAAGTCGTCCACAAACATGTCGAGTGTTCCCCGTGCTACCAAAGGACATGTCCCATTGACTTCCGCTGTATGAAAGAAATCGAAGCTGATGAGGTTTACCAAACAATCCTCGGAATGCTAAAGAAAAAATCGAAACTACACATCACCGCCTAGAAACACTAGATGCTAAAAAAACTCCTCCGCAACTTCGGACCCAACCCACTAGACTCCCTGCTTAAAGGTGCGCAAAAAAACGGGAAGAAAAAATTCCTCCTTTTTTGGAACAGGGGACTGGGGGATATTGCCTTGGGCCTTTATGGCATTGTCCATCGCATTCGCACATATATCCCCGACGCGGAAATTACTTTTCTCACACGTCCTAACTTGGAAGATGGTTTTATTTTGCTGGGGGACGTACAGATTGAGGTGGTTCCAAACCTCAAAAGAGGAGACAAAGTCCATGTACGCGATCTCATCGATCCAGAAAAATATGACGTGATCATGGAAAATCCCGATCCCACCCGCTGGGTCTCTTGGCAACTCGGAAAACTCACTCCCATTTTGCACTGGCAAAAAAAATGGGATCCACTCTGGGAAAAATTTGGTCTAGACCCAGACGAAAAATATGTCGGTGCACATGTACAAACAGAAACCAATTATGCCTATTGGCGCAATTGGCCGCTTGAGTCATGGCAAGCCCTCTTTGAAAAAATTACAAAGGGTGGAAAAAAAGTTCTCCTCTTTGGTTTTGCCAAAGATCCCGAGTTTGCTATCCCTGGCGTGATCGATCTGCGCGGAGACACGCCTTTGTTTGAACTTCTTTCCCTCATCAAAAACCGCTGTGAAGCCCTTGTGGTCCCCGATTCAGGGGTGAGTAGCATGATCTACTTTTTAAAGGAAGATTTCCCCATCAAGCACATTTCCCTTTGGGCTGATCCTTATATGGGCATCCTCAAGCAAAATGTGTCATCGCCCAATCCATTGCTCGAGCACATCCCTCTTTTAGGGAAAGACAAAAACATCACCAATATTTCTCCAGAAGAGGTCTATGCACACATCCACTAAAGCCGGAAATCCCGATGACATCGCCCTCGGAAGAGCACTCATTGCAGCAGGAAAAGTGGGTTGCATCGTCCTCGCTGGTGGCGATGGAAGCCGCCTTGGTTGGGATGGACCAAAAGGAACTTTTCCCTTATCGCTCGTCAAACAAAAAACTCTTTTCCAAATGCTGAAAGAAAGAGTCGAGGCTGCTTCTCGCCATTTTGAGTATGATCTTAAATGCGCTTTGATGACCTCACCGAACAACCAAGAAGTGACTCGAGAAGCCTTTCCAGAAAACATCGATCTCTTTTCCCAAAACGTCATTCCCTTGCTTGATATGGACAAAAAGCCCTTGCCCCAGTCTCGCCCCAATGGCAATGGCGAAGTTTTGCACTGTTTTTACTCCTCAGGTCTTTTTGAAAAATGGAAAGCTGCTGGTATCGAGTACGTCCAAACCATTTTGATCGATAATCCATTGGCCGAACCATTTGATCCCAATCAAATTGGATTTCATTTCAAAAAAAGGGCTGATGTGATCATCAAAGCAGTGGAGCGAATAAACCTTTCAGAAAACGTTGGCGTAATCGGAAAGAAAGAAGGAAAAGTTTGCATCGTCGAATACTGCGAAAATCCCCCCGAAGATTGGAACCTTGCCAATACCAGCCTTTTTTCCTTTAGCATGTCCTTCATCGAGAAAGTCAAAGATGTACAGCTTCCCTTGCATGAGATCAAGAAGTTTTACCATGGCAAACCCATTTTCAAACGAGAGTGTTTCATCTTCGACCTCTTACCACATGCCGACAAAACCGAAGTACTTCTCTATCCTCGCGAGGAAATTTTTGCTCCGCTCAAAAGCCGGGAAGATGTCGGTCCTGTGCAACGAGCACTGCTTGAGCGCGATCGATCCTGCATCCAAAAATTGACAGGCAAAACACCAAAACAAATTTTTGAACTTGACCCGCATTTCCATTATCCCACAGAAGCTTTGAAGGAGAAATGGCAAAAAGCCGACCTCCCTCCAACCTCCTACATTGAGCCATGAGTACTCCTCCCACTAAAAAGTTTAACAATTTAGTAGGGGCTTCTTGGGGTTTTCAACCATGATTATATGCCGAATCTCCAATTACCAAAACATATTGACACATTGCTCCATTCATCTCCAACCCGTGGCTGCTATCTAATCCTTTGATTTGGGTAAAGAGAATAGTGCACACTTTGATGAAAAAGAAGTTTGGAAGGAGTCCATTCACCCTCTAAACAAATAGGGCAAAAAATCAATGTAAAGCTGTCTACGTGAGTGTGGCCCTCAATACAATCTCTCAAATGAGAGGCCACTTTTCCAAGGACTGTTCGATTCTATGTCCATTCTTCCCAAGATTCTCCGGAAAACAGCCTTGAAAAATATCCTCTTTGTTTAAAGAAGGCATGACTGATCTGGCCAAAGAGCTGTTTGTCTTCATTCAAGTGGGACCATTGCAAAGCCTGTTTTAGAAGGACTTGTAAGGGCGATTTGCTCTTTTCTTGTGGGCTCTGATTTTGTTCAAGTAACCCGATGTCCTTGCTCTTACTTGTGCTACTCTATCGTCTTGGGCAAAGAGATTCTGCACTTCAAAATGCGTATTACCCTCAAATCTTCCAAATTGCTGCAAATCACCAGCTATGGGTGAAAGAGCAATTAAAGTGTTTGTTCCATAAAAATTACTGACCGCCATATGTATCTCCTTTTGTAAACAAGAAAAAAGTCTTTCATCTCATTTGAAATCAAAGTTTTTTACTC
>QIGB01000071.1 GCA_003228815.1 Chlamydiota bacterium
AACATAACTCCCTCAGATTTTCATGGAGAATGGAACTATACCATCAGCCCTAACAACACATGAATTTAAACTTTATTTTGTCTAGCCTCCTTAGCGATGAAATGACTTTGTAGACACGCTCTCCATGCATGCCATCAACCGATCGAACCCCACGGCAACACCGCAACAATCGGGCATTGTCTGCAGTGCTGTTAAGAAATCCTCGTCGATTGGTAGAGTTTCTTTACCGAGCTTAAGTCTTTTTTTGTTTTCTTTTTCAAAACACTCTCTTTGCTCTGTTGCACAAGTCAATTCATCAAAACCGTTGGCAAGCTCAATCCCTTCAAAATAGACCTCAAAACGTCGTGCAATCGAAATCCCGTCATCTTCTTGTGTTTTGGAAAGGTAAGCTTGGGTCGCAGGGTAATTAGTGATGACAGTCAGTTTCTGCTTGCCGAGATGGGGTTCTACAAGATGCGAGAAAAGAAGATCGAGCTGTGTGTCACGGTCCCATTGATCCGCTTTTTCGGAAAAGGGGAGTACATGAGGACCTAGGTCTTCTTGCACGTAGTCGACTCGGCCATAGTGTTTAAGGGCTTGTCGGTAAGAGAGAGTTTCGGAAGGAAGATCACCAAGAAATAAACGGATGAGATCGAGCGTCTCCGCAATGAATTCTTCGTACGCCATCCCAATGCGATACCATTCGAGCATGGTGAATTCGGGCATATGCAAAGGGCTTTCTTCTTCCGCGCGGAAGACATGACCAAGTTGGTAGACATCGCCACTTCCGCAGGCGAGAAGTTTTTTGAGTCCATATTCGGGAGAGGTATGGAGATAGCTCGTTTTTCCTCCTCCCATGTCGACTTGCATCACATCGATATGGGCGTCGACAGGAGCTGTTTCACTCAAGATGTTGGTATCGGCTTCAAGGACATTGCGCTTAGCAAAAAACCCGCGGACCGCAGCAAATTTTTCTGCCCGCGCGCGCAAACTCCCTCTTTTAGACGCGAGAGACGTACGCACCGTTTCTTGTATCCACTTTGATTTTATCCCCTTGATTGATGAAGATGGGGACCTGGATTTTTGCGCCAGTCTCGACCGTTGCGGGCTTGAGGACGCGCCCTGAGGTGTCCCCGCGCAAACCGGGAGCGGTTTCCGTAATCGTCATCTCCATGAACGTGGGGGGAATGATATCGATGACCTCACCCTTATAAAAGATTAGATCGTATTCGACGTCATCCTTGCACCAATTTGCTTTATCGCCGATGACAGCGTTAGAGACCGTATGTTGGTCATAGGTCCGCTCGTCCATAAAGACAAAATTGTCCATTTCTCGGTAGAGAAGACGCATTTTAGCCTCTTCGACATCGGCGAGATGCAATTTTTCGCCTGAGCGGTAGGTCTTTTCAGTGACCCGTCCCGTTTTGAGGTGTTTGAGCTTGACTCGATTGAACGGTTGTCCTTTGCCTGGCTTGACAAACTCGTTGCTTGCCATCACATAAGGCTCACCATCAATCTCGACCTTAAGACCTGCTTTAAATTCACTTGTGTTGACTTGTGCCATAACTGGCTCATCATTATAGGCTGACCATCAGTAAAGATCAAGCAATAACAGATACTCTTTCTCCAGAAAGAGCCGGATCAATTCCATGTGCTGGTTGTCCTGTTCTCAAATGAACCGGATCAATTTCTGGTGCTGATTGTCCAATTCCAAAGAATCTGGATAAAGTGCCGCGAAATAGAACACTACGAACTTGCTTGGCTGAATCTAAGTTAAGGCCTGTTGCTGTTTCAATTTTCTTACGCGTTGTCTCTAGCCTATCGACTTCGCTCCGCATTCTTGTAATCTGGCTTCCAAGTTCTTCTAGCTTTGCGGTTTCGCTTGCGATAGCTCGCTTTGTTTTCCCAAGTTCTTCATTTGCTTGATTTAGGGCCTCAACCCCTCTAACATTCATGCGGCCGACTTGTTCGGCTAATTCTCTATATTGTCGAAGAGTATCATCTTGTGTTTCAAGTCTATCAGAAATTTCTCTTTCGACTCTTTCGAGTAATCCTTTTTTCGTTTCGAAGGTTTCTAGAGCCTTCTTTAAAACTTTTTTTGAAACAGTCCTTCCTTCATTGGTTGCATTATCAATTTCACGAGAGGCTTTGCCAAGAGCTCCTTCCATTGCATGTGAAAGTTCTTCATATCTTGCATTGCTGCGAGCAAAGGTTTTGTTTTCTTCTCCAAACCTCTCCCGTTCTTTTACAAGATGGCCTAGTTCAGATTTGAATCTTGCGATTTGTTGGGCTTGCATAAGATTGTTGTTTCTGTGTTGAGTATTTTCCCTGCGATATTCGCCAGTTGCTGCGTGCAAATCAGTGAATTCGCGGTAGTCTTTACGCATCTTAGCCAAAAAGCCACCGGTGAGCAGTTCAATCATTGCCATCATCCAGTGGCCGGTAAAGAAGGAAACGGCGGCTTTTGCTACATTAATGACGACAAAGGCAACAATGATGTAATCTTTCCAGTCAATGCATACTCGACCAAGTAGAACATTTTTAATTCTTGTTCCAAGGGATGGACTGGGCTCTGCTTTTCTTCCAGCTTCCTGAGAGTGAGAGGGGAGAAAAGTTGGACTTTGGACTGTCATGCTGCTCATAGGTACCTCCTGTTTTTTTCAGAAAAGATTACAAGGTTCCTAAATATAAATCAAATCTTTACTCCACACGGTAATTTAGATTTTGTTATGCTAGGGGAAAAAGGGACAAGCTATGCCAGAGATCGGAGAAGAACAATTTGCAAAAGAAACACTTGAGCGCTATAGCGGATCTGCAGCAAGTGAATACCAATCGAGTTTGTTACTTACAAACTTTCCTAGATATGTCGAATACTTTGCAAAAACACGCGGGGTAAAAGTCATAGAGGGATCGATGTTCAAAGTGGCCCATTGTCCCAAAGACGGAGTGAGCATCCTCGATTTCAAAATAGGATCACCGGCTGCGGCTCTTGTCATTGATCTCTGTTCTTTTTTGCCATTTAAATCGGCCATTCTTCTCGGAATGTGTGGGGGGCTGCGCCGCCGCTATAAAGTGGGGGATTATTTGGTTCCTGTTGCGAGCATTCGCGATGAAGGAACCTCGAATTTCTATTTTCCTCCAGAAGTTCCGGCTCTTGCGAATTTCTTGATGCAAAAAGCCGTTACCGAGGTTTTAGATGAACAGAACACCCCATATCATATCGGAATTACCTTCACCTCAAATATGCGTTTTTGGGAGTTCAACGAAGAATTCAAGAATCGCCTGAAAGCTACCAAAGCCCATGGTTATGAGATGGAATGTGCCACCCTTTTTACAGCGAGCTATAAACGGAAATTCACTCTCGGCGCTCTCCTCCTCATTTCTGATTTACCCCTCAATCGTGAAGGGGTCAAGACGAAAGAGAGTTCTGCCCATGTCTTTGAAACCTATATGCCCAGTCATGTCGAGAATGGGGTCGCGATTTTAAAAGTTTCCAGCAAGATGCAAGCCAAAAACATCAAAGGAGCCTACCATCGCAACATTGGAGTCAAAGAATGAGATGGATTTGGTTTTTGCTTTTGCCTATTGCCCTTTTTGGGAAGCCCAAAGGCCACAAAGTTGTGGCAGGGACTGCAACGGTTCAAGAAAGTGGCAACATCCAAGAAATTCAGACGAGTGAAAGGGCGATCATCCACTGGGATGAATTTTCAATTGGGGCAGGGGAGACAACGCGCTTTTTGCAGCCAAATACAAATTCTGCCGTACTGAATCGGGTAGCAAATGGGACCTCTACGATCGATGGGCTTTTACAGACAAATGGAAGGGTCTATTTGCTCAATCCCAATGGAGTGCTCATTGGCCCTACGGGAAATATTCAGGCAGAAAGTTTCATTGCCTCTACTCTTGATTTTGACAACGAAGACTTCTTTAAAAACCGTGAACTTTTATTCCAGGGAGATTCAAAGGCGCGCATTGTCAATTTGGGAAAAATTACAGCGCTGGGTGGTGATGTTTTTTTGCTTGCAAAAGCCGTTGTAAATGAAGGGAATTTGCAGGCCAAAGAAGGAATAGTGGGAATTGCTGCAGGAGAAGAAATTCTTCTCAAACCAAGTGGCATGCAGCGTCTTTTCATTGCCCCAAAACAGGAAGCTGAAAAAGAAGATGGCGGAATAGAAAATCCAGGACTGATTGAAGCCGCAACAGCCGAGCTGCGCGCGGATGGCAATGCCTTTCGCTTTGCCATCAACCAAACTGGAACGATTCAGGCGAATGGAATCAAAAAAGAAAATGGGCGGGTCTTCCTCGTTGCGGAAGGGGGGACGAGTATCAATTCGGGAACCATTTCTGCTCCGGGAGGTAAAGTTCATATCCTTGGCAAGCATGTCGGAGTGCTTGAAACAGGCAAAGTCGATGTCTCTTCTGATTTTGGTGGGGGAGAAGTACTTATCGGGGGAGATTTTCAAGGAAAAAACCCCGACATTCCCAATGCCAAAACGAGTGTGGTGATGAAAGGGGCAGAGATTTTTGCCAATGCCCTCCTCGAAGGAGATGGGGGAAAAATCATTGTTTGGTCCGATGATACAACTGCTGTGCAAGGAGAGTTGTATGCATGCGGAGGTTTAAAGGGAGGTGATGGAGGCTTTATGGAAGTCTCTGGAGTGGAAAATCTTCATTATAGTGGCCTGGCATTTGGGGATGCTCCGCAAGGAAAAAAAGGAGAGCTTCTCTTAGATCCCAGTAACATTTTCATCGAGCTAAGTGGTACTATTAATGTGAATTTTAATGCGTCCACAGGGTTCTTCACGGCAAATAATTTTACTGGAACATTAAATAATGGAGCTGTGGCATCTCAGCTGAATATGGGATCGGTTGATATCACGATTTCAACAACTTCTAAATTCAAGGCACCGGGAGATATTCGCATGATTGCTCCAATTACCTGGAGTACGAAGAATAATCTCACTTTTCTAGCAGACAACAATATTTCTCTTGACGAGCAAGCAGAATTTGACGCAACGGGTGCGGGAAGTATCACATTAAATGCCCTAAAAAAGATTCAAGTACAAAAGATTAATAAATTTGAAACCACATCTGGATCGATTTCCTTAAACGCAGGAACGGATATTGAGATACAACCAACAAGTCCCGTAACAATCAAGACAGGAACGGGGGATATATCTTTAAAGGCTGGGGGAAATTGTTCAATAGGCCCTTCTCGAAAAGTAGTTTTAGAAACGGGAGGTGGGGTGATTACAGCCGACGTGGCAGGAGATTTTTCTTTTTTAGGCGCTACCACGGCCTCAGATAGAATGCTCATCAATGTAGGCAATCTTGGGACAAAAACTGCGACATTTACCATTGGAGGAAATCTCATCATGAAAGGGGGAGGTCTAGCGAACACGAGTGTGCAAATTGGCCAATTCGCAGATGCCTCTGGTTTTATGAACTTTTCTGTGGGGGGCAATGTAGAAATCACCGGCGGCACTGGATCTGGTAGTTTTGCACAGATAGGCTTCAATAGCGGGAATGTCGCAAGTCAAAGTGGTTCTGGAGGGATTCTCTTTACCGAAATCGGAGGAAATGTCCAGATTACTGGGGGAACGGGACTCAACGCTTTTGCACAAATTGGGCATGCCAATGGTTTTACTACCCCCACGGGCTATGATGGAAGGGGAAATGTCTTTCTCAATGATATCAGAGGAGATGTCCGCTTACAGGCAAATCGATCTTCTGCAATCATCGGCCTTGGCAATCCTGTTACGGGCGGTGCAGATACGTATAGAAGTGACGTGCTTGTCGATGCTATTGGAATGGTCACTCTCACTGCGTCAGATGATGCTCCTGCAGCAATCGGGTTTTCCGTTGGTGGTGCTGGAATCAGTGGGGCCCAGTCTTCTTCGATTGCTGTTTTTGGTGAGGGTCTCAATCTTACTGCTGCCGATCAACAAGATGCCTATGTGGGATTTTACAATAGCGCTGGAACCACTATCAGCACAAGCGACATGGGGACGATTCTTGTCAATGCAAGGCAAGATATCAATCTCAATGGAGGGCAGACGGCAGGTCTTGGTGTGAGTGGTGCTGCAGTTATTGGCACAGGGGGCACGAGCAGCAATATTTTAGCAAATGTACGCATTCTGGCAGATGATATTTTCCTGCGATGTACAAATGATGGGCCTGCACTCATCCAAACTAGTTTGATCGATTCCCTAGGAAGAAGAAATGTGGAAATTGAAGCAGAAAATATTATTGTCTTTGACACGGGGGGCTCTGTTTGCGAAAAAATCCTCGCTACAGGGGATGTCCTTGCCATTGCCGATTTTGACATCATTTTGCGAAACGGATCCTCTGTCACCTCTCCAAATGGGACCATCACCCTTGTTGTCGATAATCATAATCCTGAAAGTCCAGAAATTGGAGATGGAAGATTTATTTTAGATCAAGGTGCTTTCATAGAAACAACTGGACCTGTCCGTATTTTCACTGCAAAGCGAATCCAAAATACAATCAATAATCAGATCAATGGAGAAACTTTTGATCCTACATTGGTTTTCTTAGATACGGCTACTGAAAGATGGGCCACCTATTTCCCTGATGATTTTGGCGGTGTTCCTTTTGCGATTTTTTACAAGACAGGGTTGAGAAATGATCATCAGAATGAATTGTGGCGGGCCCTAGCGGAAATGTTTATAAATTTGCGTACTTATGATGACCTTTTGTTTGATTGCAAATGGTTTCTTTTCGGTTACGACAATGCCTGTTATGATCCATTTTTTTACCCCAAAGGAATGGTATCGAGTTTCGATCTCTTTGGGGATGAGACTAGAGAAGTACTGCAACAAAAATATCGCAACTATCATACGAAGTACGTTGAGTCATTTTAACCCATCAAGAACATGAGATTTATTTGGTTCCTTCTCCTGCCAATCGCACTCTTTGGAAAACCCAAAGGCCACAAAGTTGTGGCAGGGACGGCAAAAGTGCAAGAGATGGGCAGTGCGCAGGAAATTCAGACGAGTGACAGGGCGATCATCAACTGGGATGAATTTTCGATTGGAGCAGGGGAGACAACCCGTTTTTTGCAGCCGAGCACCAATTCTGCCGTGTTGAATCGAGTGGCAAATGGGACCTCGACGATCGATGGTCTTTTGCAGGCGAATGGACGGGTCTATTTGCTCAATCCCAATGGAGTGCTCATTGGCCCTACGGGAAGTATTCAAACAGAGAGTTTCATTGCATCTACTCTTGACTTTGACAACGAAGACTTTTTTAAAAACAACGAGCTATTATTCCATGGGGATTCTCAGGCGCGCATTGTCAATTTGGGAAAAATTACAGCACTAGGCGGCGATGTCTTTATTCTTGCCAAAGCTGTGGTAAATGTTGGGACTTTGCAGGCCCAAGAAGGAGTAGTGGGAATTGCCGCAGGAGAAGAAATCCTTCTCAAGCCTAGCGGCATGCAGCGCATTTTCATTGCACCAAAACAAGAAGCAGAAAAAGGGGAAGGTGGAATTGAAAATCCAGGCCTGATTGAAGCAGCAAGTGCAGAGCTTCGCGCGGATGGCAATGCCTTTCGTTTTGCCATCAACCAAAGCGGGACCATTCAGGCAAATGGAATCAAAAAAGAAAATGGGCGTGTCTTCCTCGTTGCAGAAGGGGGGACGAGTATCAACGCAGGTTCCATTTCTGCTCCTGGAGGCAAAGTCCACATCCTTGGCGAGCAAGTAGGAATCAATGAAAAGGGCAAAGTCGATGCCTCTTCTGATACAGGTGGTGGAGAAGTGCTCATTGGCGGAGATTTTCAAGGAAAAAATCCCGACATACTAAACGCCAAAATGAGTGTGGTGATGGAAGGGGGAGAAGTATTTGCCAATGCCCATCAAGAAGGAGATGGGGGAAAAATCATTGTCTGGTCGGATGAGACAGCCTTCATGGAAGGAACTCTCTATGCACGCGGGGGCGAGAGAGGAGGAGATGGAGGCTTTATGGAAGTCTCGGGAGCAAAAAATCTCCACTTTACTGGTATGGCCTATGGAGAAGCTCCTCAAGGAAGAGTAGGTCAACTTCTCTTAGATCCTAGTGGGATTATTATCGAAAATACCCCAAACTCTCAAATGAGTTTTGATGCGACGTTAGGGATTTATACTGCAACTGCTGAAATAGGTACTCTGGATTCGGGAAATTTGGGAGCAGAGTCTCTTGGAACAGTTCTGAATACAAATGGAGTTGATATCATTGTCTCGACAGCTGGGAATCATGGAAATCCAGGAAATATTGAAGTAAAAGAGAGTGTTTCATGGAATAGTAACAGAAGTCTTACGTTTTTAGCAGACAATAACATCCAGTTAACGAATATGGCTGCTCTCACGGCAAGTGGTACGGGGGGGATTACCTTCCAGGCCCAAAATGATATTGTAGTCACGAACGCTACAGAAGTGAAAACAACATCGGGAGCGATCTCATTTGCAGCAGGCAATGATATTCTTCTCGAACCAATCGTAGACACGTTTAAAATAGAGACAGCATCTGGGAATCTATCCATGCAGGCGGGGAGAGATTTCACATTAGGAAAAGTGGATAATTCTTCACAGCAAGTGGTTTTGGAAACAAGTGGAGGTCTTATCGACATTAATGTTGGAAGGGATTTTTCTTTTTTCGGTTCCAACGCACCATCAAATATTATGCTCGTTGATGTAGGAAATCATGGGAATGAAACTGCGTCATTTGCGATCGGCAGAAATCTCATCATGAAAGGGGGCACGGGGATCGGGAATAGTGTAAGCATTGGCCATCTGGGAGATGGATCGGGCTTTATGAGTTTCACCGTGGGGGGCAATGTAGAGATCACGGGGGGTAGTGGGGATTTCACTTGTTATGCACAAATAGGCTTTAATAGTGGAAGTGCCTCAAATAAAAGTGGTTCTGGTGATATTGTCTTTACCGAAATCGGAGGAAATGTCCTGATTACAGGGGGAACGGGAGAAGGTTCATTTGCACAAATTGGACATGCCGGCGGCTTTTTTCCTGGCTCCTCAAATTATACGGGTAGTGGGGATATCATTCTCAATAACATCAGAAGAGATGTCCGCTTACAGGCAAATCAAACTTCTGCAATCATCGGACTTGGAAATCCTCTCACAGAAGGTGGAGATACTTTCATTGGTGATGTGATCGTCGATGCAATTGGGACTGTTACCCTTACAGCATCCGATAATGCTCCTGCGGCAATCGGGTTTTCCGTTGGTGGCGATGGAACCAGTGGGGCGCAGTCTGCATTAGTTGCTGTTTCTGGAGAAGGCCTCAATCTGATAGCGGCCAATGAGCAAGATGCCTATGTGGGATTATACAATAGCATTGGAACAACGATCAGCTCAAGCGACATTGGAACGGTTTTTGTAGGTGTTCGAAATGATGTGAATCTCAATGGAGGGCAGACGGCAGGTCCTGGTGTTAGCGGCGCAGCAGTTATTGGAACAGGGGGATCGAGCAGCAATACTTTTGCAAATGTACAGATCCTTGCAGATGATGTGTTTCTGCGATGTGCAAATGATGGACCGGCGCTCATCCAAAGCGCTTCAATCGATTCTCCAGGAAGAAGAACCGTGGAGATTGAAGCTGAGAACATCATCGCTTTAGGCGCTGCTAGCTCCCCTTGTGCGAAAATCCTCTCCTCTGGTGATATCCTCGCTATTGCAGACTTTGACATTCATCTGCAAAAAGGATCTTCTGTCACCTCACAAGATGGAGACATCACTCTTGTAGTCGATAATGATGCTCCTGAAAGTCCTGAGGTTGGAGATGGAAGATTCATTATAGATCAGGGGGCTTTCATAGAAACGAATGGCCCTGTCCGCATCTTCACTGCGAAGCAAAACCAAAATTCAATCAATAGTCAGATCAATAATGAGACCTTTGTTCCAGGAGAAATTTTCGTCGGAACGGCTACCGAAATATGGGGAACCTATTTTCCCGATGATTCAGGTGGTTTTCCTTTTGCAATTTTTTATAAGAAGGGTTTACCTCAAAGCCTTTCGAATGAATTGTGGCGAGCCCTAGCTGAAATGTTTCAAAATCTTCGCACCTATGATGATCTTCTATTTGATTACAAATGTTTTCAATTTGGATACGACAATGCTTGCTATGATCCTTTTTTCTATCCCAAAGGAATGGTGTCGAGTTTCGATCTCTTTGGGGATGAGACGAGGGAAATACTGAGACGAAAGTATCGCAACTATCATACCAAATTCGTCGAGTCTTTTTAGATTTCCATGCTGTTGATGCAATTGATTGACCACCTAATTTCTTGCCTTTAGAATATTGCGATCGGTATAGTGGTGGAATGCAATTGGGAAAATATTTCAAGGAAAGAAGCCATAAAAGATACCTGCGGAAGCGGTTTCTATTTCACGTGCTTCTCAAATTTCATTTTTCTCTATTCTGCTTTTTCACATGTGCTGCTTTTGCGGATGCAGCCATACCCTGTTTTGAACCTGTAAGAGATAAAATTGCCCCCCGCTATTCTAAGCAGCCCATTGTGGAAGAGATCCAAGGGATTCTCCTCATTCCTAATCAGGATTATGTGGGGTATTGCAATACTAAGCATATTTGTGGATTAGAGGTCCATGACGTTTGTGTGCCAGGAGGATTAGAGTGTTTACAAGAAGAGCTTGAGCCGTATTTCATGGGACAGCCTCTTTCGGAAAAACTGCTCTCTTTTCTCAAAGAACAAATTGTTCTCTATTACCGCGATCACGATCGTCCCGTCGTTGCCGTTTATGTTCCTGAACAAGAAATCCTAAATGGAGTCATCCAAATTGTTGTGATGGAAGGATGTGTTGGACAGATTGCCTGTTCAGGGAATCGTTGGTTTCCCAGTTTGAACTATGAAATTTTTTTGCGACTGGGTCCCGGCAATGCCATTACAGCTGATACCCTCCTCACCGATGTGGCGTGGCTCAACCGCAACCCCTTTCGCGATGTCGATGTCGTCTTTACTCCAGGATGCGATCCTGGAACAACAAACATCGAACTCGTCATTTGCGATCGTTGCCCCCTGCAAGTTTATGGAGGAATTGATAATACCGGGACCGATGCATCAGCTACTCTGCGCTACTATGTCGGTGCCACCTGGGGAAATGCCTTTTGGCTCGATCAGATCCTCACCTATCAATACACCACTTCTAAGGATTTCAAAGAATTTCAATCTCATACGGCTCATTGGACCATCCCCCTTTTGTGGAAACACCTTCTGATTGCTTATGGAGGCTATTCTGTGGTTGACCCGGAACTCACAGATATAAATTCGGACGGGGAATTTTTTCAGGGGAGTCTACGATATGTTGTCCCCTTAGGCGTGAATTACGATGGGAAAATCCAAGAATGGACATTAGGATTTGATTTCAAAAATTATAATAGCAATGCCATTTTTGTTGGAGATGAAGATTTTCTCATTGTCGATGATACAATCAATTTGTCCCAATTCATGACCAGTTACACCTTTGCATGCGAAACCTGTTGCCAGAGATTTTCTTTCAATGTAGATCTCTATGCTTCACCTGGAAAGATTCTGCCCAATCAAAGCAATATTCGCTATGATCCTTTTTCTCCTCATGCAAAAGTGAAATACATTTATGGCAAGATGACCGTTGGCGAGGTTTATTATCTTCCCAAGCGCTTTTCCTTTTCTGTCCTTGGGCGTTTGCAGCTTGCCAGTCAAAACCTCTTGCCGAGTGAACGGTTTGGAATTGGGGGGTATGACACCGTACGGGGATATCGAGAACGGGAATTCCTCGCTGACAATGCCCTTGTGTTGAATGCAGAACTGCGCACACCCCCTGTCAGCCTTTTCAACTTATTCGGCTTTTGCTCATGCTCTGATGACTTTCATTTTCTTGCTTTTTTCGACTATGCATTAGCGGCTCTTCACAATCGCAATCCTTCATTTGATAATATTGCATTTATCGGATCGGAAATTCCAAAGACCGAATGGTTTATGAGTTTTGGTCCGGGCCTTCGCTATGTGGTCAATCGCTATCTCTCTGCCCGTCTCGACTGGGGGATCCGACTTCACCACTCTATCTTCAGCGATAGTTCTCGCAGCCGCTGGCATGGCGGCCTTGTCTTAAGTTATTGAGTTTTTTCGCTTTTAAGTAGCTTTGTTGAAATAAATTGATTTTCAATAGGTTTTGTATTAAAAAAAAAATATATATATACAAAGGGGGCAAGATGTCTGGACCAGTTGGGCCAAAGAGGAGACCTCTAAGGGTACTTTCAGAGATTCTTAAGCAAGGGAAAAAAGCTGAAGAAGATAAGCTTGATGAATCAATACAAGAAGTCCTGAAATTAACACAGCCCTCCGCAGAAGACCTCGGAAGCATTGTAGAAATCAAGGGTAGACTTTCCCATTTGACACCAGAGGAGAGAACACCTCTTGTCGAAAAGCTAGATACATTCGTAAAAAGTTTTTTTCCTCAAGCAGAAGATACAACTACAGAGACAAAAATTGAACAAATCATTGGTGGTATCGAAGATAGAAATTTGAGAAAAAATGTCCTCAAAATACTCTCACTCATCCCTGCAGATCAAAGAATAAAAGTGCTAGATTTTACGATTGCATTTTTGGAAGGGCTTCCCAAAGAACACAGAGATCTTGCTTTTCAAACTTATCAGTATCAAGAATCAATCAGAGATCTTCTGACCAAAATAGGGGAAATGCCAGATGAACAAGGGACAAAGTTTGTCGAACTTGCAAAATCTCTGACGAAAGGTATTAAAGATGGCAATGATAGACTTGCTCTCGTAAAAGCTTTAGGCGATGTTTCAGAAAACAAGTGGACTGGTATTGAAATTGCAATGTCTGCAATCCAAATCTTCAAAACCAGTTCTCAAAGAGCGGATATGCTGACTGTAATAACGATGTTACCTGAAGAAAGTATCAAACCAAGCAACTTTATTTCGATTTTTGGATTTTTTCGTGATATCAAAGATGATGAATCCCCAAAAGATGATCAATTGCTAAGAAGTTCTGTTTTAAATTTCCTTAAAACAATTCCAGAGGAAAAAAGAGATGAATTCTTTGATTGCTTCCTCTCTGTTAATAACATTCAAAAGAAAGAATATTTTAAGTATGTAAGTAGCCTCCCGGAAAAAGAAAAAAATGATGCCACACAGTCCCTTTTTTCATTTTTGGAGAAGAATGTTGTTCGTGGCCGAATGTTTTTGAGATTAATCAATCAGTCTCCTGAAAAGCAAAATGTTATTATTGACCTTGCAAATCATGTGATTACAGATAAATCAACTCTGGAAGACACAGAGTCGGTTATGAGGACACTAGAACAATTTCCTGCAGAGGAGAGAGAGATTTTTATAGATCTTGTTTTGCCTCTACTGCAAGGTATCGAAGATGGAGCTGTAGCAGCTACGATCATCAAAGCATTCAGTAAAGTTCCTGAAGGAGATAGAGAAGAGTTTGCTAAGGGTGCAGTAAGCCAGCTCGAAGGAAAAAATGAACAAGACAGAGCGGTTTTTCTTGTGGACTTAACAATCGAGAAAACCACCGAAGATGAAAATCTGAGAAAAAATGTGTCTCAAACACTTTCCTCACTACCTGCAGATCAAAGACTAAAAGCCCTAGATTTTACGATTGCATTTTTTGAAGAGCTATCCGAAGAACAAAGAGATTATAGTTCTAAAACTTTTCAAAATGCATTAAAAGAAATGCTGACCAAAATAGGTGAGATGCCAGAAGATGAGGGAGCAAAATTTGTCGAACTGGCTAAGTCTCTGATCGTAGGCATCGAAAAAGGAAATCATAGAATTGCTATCTTAAGAACATTATTTGGCATGCCAGAAGCGCAAAGAACTGTTATTGAAAGTGCAGTGCCTTCGATCCAAAGTATTGAAGATGGATTCCAAAGGGCGGATATACTTACTGCAATGAGGATGATACCAGTAAAATATATCGAAGACTTTGATGTACTTATTCCGGTTTTTCAAAAAATCACAGATGAATCTTTACGAGGTTCAATATTACTTTTTCTCAAAGGAATTCCAGAAGCTGAAAGATTCGAATTTTTTCGTGGTTTAGCTTCCATTTCCGATGCAAAGCAGAAAGAATTTTTACTATATGTAAGTGGTCTTCCAGAAAACGAAAGACCCGATGCTTTCAGGTCCCTTTTTGAGTCTATTGATTGGTTAGAAGGCTATCCCAATCTATGGACATTTAGCTCGATAATTAAGGGGAATGAAGAATTTGATCTTGTCTCTGCAATCGTTAACGCAGATATTCCAAGAGAAGAAAAGGCCCAAGTTGTTTCATTTGTTGCACCTGTCATTCAAGATATCGAAGATGAATCAGAAAAACTGAGTGTTTTACGGTGGCTCCTCAAAATATTGACAATGATTTCAGCAGGTTTTTGGGGACTCATTATGCCAATCTTCAAAAACTTCACAGATGAAAAGCAAAGAGAAGAGACGCTTGGTGCATTGGAATCTTTACCGAAACCATATAAAAAAAAATTAGAAGCTATAAAATCTACTTTAATATTATTTAGAGACGTGACAGATCCAGGAGAACTTGAATACACTACAGATGTTTTTAAGATGACCGTAGATTTTGATCACATTCCCACTCTGATTTTATTAGCAGAAAGGGATGAGAAGATTCCAACAGATGTCTTAAAAGCGGATATTCTCAATGCTTTGTTATTGATTGCTCCACGTGATCGTGAACGTAGCCTTGACGAGTTTATTTTAGAAATCGAATGGGAAACCATTAAACCTGGGCAAAGTGCAAGTGATGAGATGTTAAAACTTGTCTTTCAAAAAGAGGAAATAAGAGATCATACTAAAGTGTTTTTACTTGACACTTTCGAATCGGAGGGGAGTCGCCCTACAGCTAAAATTTTAGCCAATGCCGTGAAAACACATTCTGAAATATTAAAAATCAAGGATGAAGATGTTTTGATGGAAATAGCGAACCGTATATTAGAGATTTCTTAATAATTCAACTTGCCCCCTATCCCTTTCTGGAGCTACCTGCACGAAGAATCTGCTGCGCTTTGATCGTCGAAAATGTGAATTCCACCTTCCCTTCCTCACACATCTTGCAGCTTATCCGTTCGTTTACGCTCCAAAAATCGATAGTGGACAAGTTGAGTTAATAGCTCCCTCTAAGAGACTGTCTGCAAACTCATTTCACCAGGATTGGGAACAATCTTTTTCCCTTGGAAGTCCTTCTTCGACCTACACGAGCTTATCAAAGCTCGCTCCGGTCTCCAGAAGTCATCCAACCCGTGAGCGCGACCTTATCTTTGATTTTGTGAGGCTCCTATCAATTTGCGAGACCCGTATCCATGATAGTTTTAAATTTGATCATACGACTCAACATAGCTGGATTGTTCATTATTCCTTGTCTTATAGGTGTGATAACAATATCAGGTCTATATCCAACAGATATATTTCGTACAATAGGATGGTAGTTCATTTTTTCGGTTTCATCAAGTCGTAAGGTGCCATCTGAATAAATAATTCTTATTTCTGGATTCTTTTCGGCGAGTTTTCGTAAATTATTATCTAATGCTTGTAATTCCTCTGATTGTTCGATCAACCAGTCTGCGACATTACTAATGTAAATGGCATCAACTTTTCTTTCTGTTAAATGAGTGATCAATGCATCAGATGCAAGATTCAGATTGATGATTTCAACACGATCGTTATCAAACATATTTTTCACGTGAAGAAAGTGCTCTGTGTTTTGTAGCCAAGATAGTTCGGCCTTTTGAATTCTTTCTTTTAATTCACCAGAAATTCCCAATCCAGCTTTGTCCAATTCGTTTAAGAACTTTTGAATAAAAAATGCTTTTTGCTTCTCAGGTGTCTCAACATCAGATTGATGAAGTTCAGCAAAGGCGGCCTTGACAGCTCTATGTAACTTGCAAGTAGTTTCATTAATATCAACAAAAACTGCGTCTGTTGATTTTCTTGCAGCTATCATGGAATAATTCTGCAGGCCAGAAACACCAACATATGTTCCATGTTCTGTTTCAGATGCTAAAATGTCTAACGACTCAGGCTCTTGTGTTTCATTGGAGTCTGGATAAAATTCAGAATGACTATAGGTGGGTGAAAAAGCAGTTTTCATATTATTAATCTCCTTTATTAAATTAACTCTGTCTTTATATAATATTAATATAACATAA
>QIGB01000041.1 GCA_003228815.1 Chlamydiota bacterium
TAATAACTTAATTATAAATTATTTAATAATTATAATCAATAAAAATATTTTTATATAAAATAACTTATCTATTTGATTACCAAGGAATTATCCAGGGATAACAATATCTCACCGCATCTGAAGTAAGAATTCTCGCGTACTGAGCCCAAACAGAAGTGTTTCGATTTAACCCATTGTGTGAAAGCGACTTAAAAATAAAGATTGCCAGATCGAAAGGGGTGCACGGTAATTTTGTTGGGAGAGGATCATGCTGCCAGTTCCTCCCCTACACCATCTTTTATATGCCCATAAAGCCTTTTGTTTCCGGTTGGGTCGGAAGAGATCCAACCGGAAATAAAAGGCTGTAGCTGGGGAGCCCTACGATAAGGGCAAGAGCAGCCCCGATCAGATAGTCGGGGGGCGGCTTTCTCTCCCAACAAAATTACCGTGCACCCGATCGAAAGCTGAAGAATATGCCAAATCTCAGGCATTGGATCCTTGAGCAAAAAAAAGAACCGCCCGCTTCTCTCTGTGGTCTCTGTGGTTGAAATAATTACAAATTTATTGAAAATAAATAACTAAATCGATTATTTTAAAATAAAAGGATAATTATCAGAGGTAATTATGAAAATTAAGCCACGCCACATGAAAAAATACACCCCGAGAAGAAGGCGCTCTTCTAAAATCTTACAAAAACAACAGCTCAAAGATTCTGAACATCTCCTAGAAATGGATTTGAGCACCTTTCTGATCCTAAGTGAAGAGGGCACCCCAAGACAAGTCCAACAAGCCCGGGCAAAAATGCGCAGCGATCTCAACAAATATGGCTCAGATATGGAATCCATTGGAAGAGATCTTGGAGAGGGATTTCCTGAAAAGATTCAAGAATACCTCAAATCCTTGCACCGAATTGTCCAAAACTCCTCTGAAAAAACCGATCCTGCTCATCTCTCTCAGCATGAAAAAAAAGCTCTACAACTCAAAAAGAGTGCAGCTTAAAGCCTGTTCAAGAGTTGGATAATAAAACTGATAACCGGAAGTTTCAAGTTTTTCGGGGCGCGCTCTTGCGCTCGCAAGAAACATTTCATCGGCCATTTCCCCAAGGAAAAAATGCAGAGGCTTTTCCCCAATACGGAAAAAAAGCGGCTTGTGCATCGCTGCAGAGAGCTTTTTGCTAAAAGAGGCGTTTGTCACTGCCTCAGGAGCCGTAAAATTCACTGGTCCTTCGATCTCTTTTGTCATCAGAGTATGATAGAGCCCATAGACCACATCATCGAGAGAAATCCAAGACATCCACTGCTTTCCGCTTCCAATGATCGCTCCAAACCCAAGACGAAAAAGAGGAAAGATCTTTGCTAGCATTCCCCCTTTAGAGGAAAGAATCAGTCCAAAACGCGTATGCACTCCCCTCGTTCCCCGATTTTCGATACTCGTGGTGGACTCTTCCCATTTCTGACATAGATTGGCCAAAAACCCCGTTCCAGGCGGACTTTCTTCGGTAAGCTCTTCATCTCCCCTGTTTCCATAGATGCCAACAGCAGAAGCACAAATGATCGTTTTCGGGGGACGGAAAAGCCGCAAAAGCACCTGAGAGAGTAGCCAGGTATCCCGACAACGACTGAGGAAAATTTCTTCCTTGAATTTTTTTGTCCAAAAGCCGCTCCCAATATTCTTTCCAGCCAGGTGGATGACCGCATCAAAATCTTCAAAATCCTCTTTCGCAATTTCTCCTGATTTTGGATTCCAAAAAATCGTATCTTGCCCTCTATTTCCTTTCTTGCGCGTAAGAGAGACGACTTGATGGCCGGCGCTTTGTAAAAAACTGCAGAGATCAGAACCGACAAGCCCCTTGCTCCCACTGACCAGAATGCGTAAACGACTGGCCTCATAGCGACTTTGCACTTGCAGGTCATTGTTTAACCTTTCGTGTTGCCACTCAATCTTTCGCTTTTCTCGTTTTTCTATCCTAGAATGTAAGAAAGGAAAAGGAGCAGCAAATTGAATTTCATCTTCTACTTCGCATTCTCCATCCGAAGTGGAATGGATCCGATGGATATGCTCCCAGTGCTTGAAAGGGCCCTGAACTTGTACATCTGTGAAACTTTCTTTCTCGATCAATTCCTTGCGCTGAATAATCATGCGTCTGGAAAAAGAGCCGATTTTGATCTTGAGGATCACTTGAAAGCCCACAGCTCTTGGATCGCCTTCAAAAGACAAAAATCCCACCTTTTCCCAAGGTGGAATCAAACGCTTATAACGACTCGATTGGATCAACCAATCAAATACTTCTCCTGAAGAGCGCCCGATTTTCGAGCGCAAAGAAAAGCGTGTCGTTTTTTTACTGTCCTTCTTTTTTGGCACCACAAGTGGGGCACTCACCTGATTTGCAGCACATGGCTTTGCAACATTTACCAAATGTTCCAAGACCCCAAAGGCCAGCTAGACCGATAATGGCATAAATAATTCTGCTAATCCAAGTTGTATTCCCGCCAAATAACCATGCGATAAAATCAAATTGGAAAAATCCCCAAAGCCCCCAGTTAAGGGCTCCAATAATAACCAAAATATAAGCACAAACGCTGAAACATCTTTTCATGACCTTCTCCTTGAAATCATACACTTTCCATATATAATTACATTTAACAAATTTCTTTACCAATTGTCACGAAAAAATTTTACTTGGCTGTTGCAAATATACTCAAACAAATTGAAAAGTTGGGAATTTGACAAAGAGGTTCCACCGATTTTTCAAATACGACGAGCTTCAGTGTTCATAGACACGGAAAAATCGGTGAAAAAACCGATGCAGTCAAAAACCAACTTTTCAATTTGTTTGAGTATAAGGCTAATTTCTAGTAATATTTGTCCTCATGTCTCGAGAAGAAGAAAGAAATTCTAAATATTTAGCAAAGCTTGCAAGAATTGAACTTACGGACGAAGAAGAACAAACTTTCAACCGCAATCTGGAAAAAATTCTTGGTTATATGAAGCTTCTTGATGAGGTTGATACGCAAGGAGTATTGCCCTGTGCCCATGTCCTCGAAAATATGCAAAATGTGATGGGAGAAGACGAAGAAGGCCCCCTCCTCTCTCGAGAAACATTTTTACAAAATGCCCCTGAAAGCATCGCAAGCATGATCAAAGTGCCCCCAGTGATGCAACAGGAAGAATAATGCACAAAAAATCCGCCACACAGCTCCGCGATGATTTCGCATCTCACAAAATCTCTGCTGAAGAGATTACTTCTTATTATCTCAACCGGATCAAAAAACTTGATGAAAAGCTGGGCGCATTTCTCACCGTGTTTGAAGAAAGGGCTTTAAAAAAAGCGAAAATGCTCGATGCAAAGCGGGCCAAAAATGGGCCCCTCGGAAAACTTGCAGGCGTTCCTATTCTGTTAAAAGACAACATGATGGTTCAAGGTGAGATCTGCAGCTGTGGATCCAAAATTCTTGAAAATTACCGCGCTCCCTATGATGCAACTGTCACTACGCTTTTGGAAGAAGAAGATGCGATCCTCATTGGCAAGGGAAATATGGATGAATTTGCCATGGGGGGATCAGGAATCCATTCAGCCTTTGGGCCGACCAAAAACCCTTGGAATTTGGCCTGCAGCCCAGGAGGCTCCTCAAGTGGTCCAGCAGCGGCAATGAGTGCAGGGCTCTGCTCTATTGCCCTGGGAAGTGACACCGGTGGCTCCATCCGCCAACCTGCAGCTCTTTCAGGGATCACCGGTTTCAAACCGACCTATGGGCGCGTCTCCCGTTATGGCCTCGTTGCATTTGCCTCTTCTCTTGATCAGATCGGACCTTTTGCCCGCGATGTAAAAGATATTGCTCTTGCCATGGAAGTTTTAGGAAAACACTGCAATCGCGACGCGACAAGCTTAAATGCCCCTCCCACTGCCTATACTGTAGAACTCGACACTTCTCTTTCGGGAAAACGGATCGGTGTCCCGTGGAAATTCCTGGAGGGTCTCGATGGAGAAAATCGCAAAAACTTTGATACTGCCCTTGAAATCCTAAAATCAATGGATTGTAAAATCGTCGATATCGACTTGAGCATCCTCAAATACGGCATTGCCATTTATTACATCTTAGCAACCGCTGAAGGCTCAACAAATTTAGCCCGTTTTGATGGAATCCGCTATGGCTATCGCGACCAATCTGCACAAAACTTAGATGAAATCTACAAATTTTCTAGGAGCAAAGGTTTTGGCTGGGAAGTCAAAAACCGGATCTTATTGGGAACGTCCGTTCTCTCTTCAAGCTCCTATGAAGAATACTATGCCAAAGCCCAAAAAATCCGGTCCCTCATCATCCAAAAAATGCGTACAGCATTTGGAAAATGTGACATGATCGCCATGCCCACTACTCCAACAACGGCTTTTCCCTTAGAAGGAATCAACGACCCTTTGAGTGAATACTTGCAAGATTTCTACACCGTCGGAGCCAACTTAGCAGGCCTGCCAGCAATTTCCGTCCCCAATGGATTGAGCCTTGATGGAAAACCTTTTGCCATTCAATTTGTGGGCCCACAGACAAGAGATGCCGATGTGCTGCGCTTTGCTCACGCTTTCCAATCCGAAGTTGGAACTCTCTTTCCTCCCGATTTTGGAGGGGACCTATGAGACTATCTCACTATTTAAGAAACTTCCTTTTCGAATCTTTTTCCCCAGGTTTTTGTCCCATTTTTTGGTCTACTGTTTCCAGTATGTCCTGCAAAGTGGGACAAAAACCTGAGAAAAAATCTTTCAAAAATCAAAATTTTTTTAATAGTGAGATAGTCTCATGACCGAAATCCTTTATGAAAATTGGCAGCCCGTCATCGGACTCGAGGTCCATGTCCAGCTCAATACAAAGACCAAGATGTTTTCTCGCTCCCCCAATCGTTTTGGTGACGACCCCAACACCAACATCGATGAAATCAATACCGGACAGCCTGGCACACTCCCCATGCTCAATAAAGAAGCTGTCCAATTTGCCATCCAATTTGGACTGGCCATCGATGCGGAAATCTCACGACACTCCACATTCGATCGAAAATCCTATTTCTATCCCGATAGCCCGCGCAACTTTCAAATCACCCAATATTTCAATCCCATCATCCGCGGTGGAACCATCACCTGCGATGTCGAGGGTCATACCAAGCACATCAAAGTTCTCGAAGCTCATCTCGAAGACGATTCCGGCATGCTCAAACACTTCAGCACTTTTGCCGGCGTCGACTACAATCGAGCAGGCACACCGCTCATCGAAGTGGTCTCCGCTCCGATGATGCATTCTCCCAAAGATGCAGTCGCCTTTGCAATGTCATTGCGCGCCATCATGCAATACCTCGGCATCGCTAAATGCAATATGGAAGAAGGAGGTCTTCGGATGGATGTAAACATTTCCGTCCGCCCTATTGGGGAGAAAACGTTTCGCCCCAAAATTGAAATCAAGAACATGAACTCATTTGGCAACATGGAAATGGCAATCGAATCCGAAATCCGCCGTCAAATTGAGGCTTATACACGCAGTCCCCATGAAGATTTCGCACATGTCATCCAACCTGGCACCTATCGCTTTGATCTCTCCACGAAAAAAACCATCATGATGCGCCTCAAAGAAGACGCCCTTGATTATCGCTATTTTCCCGAACCCGATCTCGTCCCCATTGTTCTCACAAGTGACTCCATCGAAGCCTTGCGAAAAGAACTTCCAGAACTTCCACACATGCGCTACTTACGTTACATCAATGACCTAAAAATCCCTCCCGATAGCGCCTGCATCCTCATCAACGACAAATACTCCTCCGACTTTTTCGAAGAAGCCCTCCCAATCGCAAAAAATCCGACAAACCTCTGTAACTGGATCATCGTCGAACTCTATGGCAGACTCAAAGACAAAGGGGTTTCCCTACAAGCTTCAGGTCTTAAAAGTGAAAATGTGGGCAAACTCATCAAAATGATTGATGAGAAAGTGATCACAGGCCGAATTGCCAAACAAGTGGCCGATGATATGCTCAAAGACCCAGACAAAGATAGCGAAGAAATCGTCAAAGAAAATCCCGATTATCAACCGGTGCGCGATACAAGCATTGTAGAGCCCATCGTCGACAAAGTCCTCAAAGACAATCCCCAATCCATTGCCGATTACAAAGCCGGCCGCACGAAAGCACTAGCCTTTCTCGTTGGCAAGGTCATGGAAGAGACCAAAGGCAAAGCCTCTCCGTCTCTTGTCAACAAACTCATCCTAAAGAAAATCGACTAGGTGATAAACATCCCTCTTTTTTGGGCTTTCCCTTTTTAAGTATTGAACTCGCAAATCCCCGACAGCACAAATTTCTGGAGGAATTGCCGATTTCACCCCTGATATATGAAGAACACATAACTTTGGTAATAACCGAATATTTTCGGCGATGACCCTTAATTGCATTTGCAAATACAAGAAAATCTCGTTCTTCTTTGCTTGATTCTGCAACGACACGCAATGAACTCGATCCAGTGATAGGGAAATATTTCCACTCCAATTTCGAGACGTCTAACAGCAGGGAAAATTTTCTTTTTGTTTCAGCTTGATCTTCCGGGTTGCAATCAAGAACCTGCGCCAATTTTCTTAAATATTTTGACGAAATATCTTCTACCTTAGCCCAGCACCCCTTGGAAACTGCTCTCACACGGAAAAAATCTCTCGGCCCTAAATTTGAAGCCAATGCCGAAAATGCGGGATAAGGAAAATCTGCTAAAGGAAAAGAAAAACCTTCCGAAAAGACAGAATCTAAACCTACACCACTCAATTTGTCCTCTTTTTCACATCTTCACCCTGAAGTAGAAGTCTTCAATGAAAGTGTCTATTTTCTTCTTCTCTCAGGTCCAAAATCAACTCTTCCAAATCCCATATCTCCTCTGGAAGGAGAGCCTCTTGAGATCGATTCAAAATCAACCAGATTAACCTACGCATTTTTCCCATCGTTTTCGGGAGAAAACGCAATGGATTGTCCGTTATATCGAGAATAGTCACTCTGCTCAATTTTCCAATTTCAGGAGGGAACGTTGCTAACCTGTTCTGACTGCAATAAAACCAAAATAGGTTTTTTAATTTCCCTATTGCTGGTGGAAGGAACTGCAACTGATTCCCAGAAAGATCAAGGAAGTGCAAATGAACCAAATAACTGATTTCTACCGGAAGAACAGATAAATTCAAATTGCTCAAATCCAAGGAATGAACATTTTCAAAGGCTCTCTGAGTAAGAGGCTCCTCAATCCAGTGTAAGGCTCGTTTCGCCTTGGAAAATGGAGATAGACTTAACTTTGCAGCAATGACATTCGCGAAGATGATGAAAATCCTTGCGAAATACTTTGTGATTTCTTGTATCGAACGAGAGACAATTCGCAGTTCGTGGACACTTTTAGATCTGAGGAATGGAGACAAGAATTTCTCAAATTGTAAATCTGAACAAAAAGGGGCAAGTGAAAGCGCTAACTGTCTAAAACAAATTGATTCAATTGTTCTTATTTTAGAATAAACCCCCCTAGAAACAACTTTTAAGCGATAAAATTCTTTAAACCCTAGCCATTTTGCAATTATCGGATAAAGCTCACGTGGAAGGGGTGATAAAAAATCTCTATTGTGACTCGTTTCTACTGAATGTAAAGACATCGTGCTCAATTTTTCTAAAATTTTAGAAAAATTTCTTACTAAAATGCAAACAAAAACTTTGACAATACCCTTGCCTCCGCTCTACTAGTAAAATTTTTACTTGTCAGAGAGGTCGAAATCCCTATACTCCGAATAGAGGAGGGATATGAGATATTTCTTATTCGTTTTGCTTGGATTTTTCGCTGCTGGGTGCTATGTCAATCGCGCCGTAGTGGACCCTTTTGCCTATGGCCCGCAGTCTTCTTGCTGGTACTGGGGACCTGACTCTGAGGCAAGCCAAATGGCTGGATGCGACCCTGTGGCGGAGTGCCCAGATTTGCCAGATGAAGAGCATGTGCTCAGTCTCGGTGAGGTCCTCGACATTGCTCTTGTCAACAATCCGCAGACACAAATCAGCTGGGCCCTTGCCCGTGAATATGCCGCGCAATATGGCCGCTCTCAAAGCACAGCCTTTCCAACAATCAGTGCCTCATATCACTATACGGCATCTCGAACCTCTTTTTTGGCCAGTCAAGTCGAGCAACCAGGAAATGTGGATGAAGAGGTTCTCATTATCAATACCCAACAGGAATGGGGCCCTAGAGCCGATGTGACATGGACGCTTCTGGATTTTGGGCAGCGCAGATATACCTCAGAAGCCGCACGGTATGCCCTGTATTATACCGACTATCTCCATAATCAAACGGTGCAAACGCTGGTCCAAGATGTCACTGTAGATTTCTATGACTATCTCTACCAAAAAAAGTTGCTTGAGGCAAATGAGTCCGATCTTGCCACCGCCGAAGTGACTCTTGAAGCAGCAGAGCTCGGTTTTCGAAGTGGAGTCAAAAATGTCTCGGATGTTTTGCAAGCACGGACCCAGGCCCTACTTGCTGAAATCCAGCTTTCTGAGCAATACAGAGCTGTCCATACTTCCTATGCCACGCTCTTGGGCACCATGGGTCTTCCAGCCAATGCGAACATCGATTTGCAAAAACTCCCTTTTGTCGACCCAGAATCGGTCGATCTCGATCCTTTGGATGAATACCTCGATATCGCCATGCAGTGTCGCCCAGATTTGCTCGCAGCCCGCAGCAATGTCATCTCCCGGGAAAAGGCCCTTTTGGCAGCAAAAAGAGCGTGGACACCCGTTGTAGATTATACACTCGACATAGGAAACAGCACGTTCACTGGCGGTTTAAACGATAAGTACAATTATGTCAGCACATTGACCGTGAGCATGCCTCTTTTCACAGGATTTCAAATTCGCAATTCGATTCGCCTTGCGCAAGCAACAGTAGAAAAAGAAGAAGCAACACTCAAACAAGTGGAATTGAATGCCGTCAAAGATTTGACGATAGCCCATTACAATGTCAGTGTCGCTTTTAATACCCTCAAAGCAGCCATCCGATTTTTAGAATCAGCTAAAGAGGAATATGAGGTGTCGCTCAGCCAATACAAAGCTGGCGTCAACACCATCTTAGATGTCCTCTCTGCCCAAAGTTCTCTCTTTGATGCCCGCGCCAAACAAGCAGGGGCCATACAAGAGTGGTTCACCTCACTTTCCACCCTCACATACAGTGCAGGGCTCATGTCGTACAATTTGACCCAAGGAGACCCATCATGAGAATCCTATTTTTACTTCCCTTACTCCTTTTATCCTCAGGATGCCAAAAAAAGGCAGAACCGCAAAAACCGACTTTTCAGGTAATCATCACAAAGCCCCTGGTGCAAACGGTCAATCTCTATAATGCCTATATCGGCAATGTACACCCCTTCCTTCAGGTAGAAATCAAAGCTCAGGTCGAGGGGGTGCTGACAGGCGCCTTTTTCAAAGAGGGAGATGAGGTCAAAGAGGGGGATTTAATTTTTTCAATCGATTCGCGCCCCTATTTTGCCCAGCTCCAAAAGGCCGAAGGAGCCCTTGCTCAAAGCCTCGCCAATTTACGCTATGCAGAAGATGTAGCCAAGCGTAATAGCAGACTCGCCCAAGAAGACTACGTCTCGCAGGTCCAATATGACGAGTACATCACCAACGTTCTGACCTATAAAGCTTCGATCAAAGAAAATGAAGCCGACATCACGACTGCAAAAATCAATATCAGCTATTGCAATATCCATGCTCCGATGAATTCCATAACAGGAAAAATCGGACTCCAGGTCGGTAATTTGATCCCCAATGTGGGAGAAACTCCTCTTGTGACTCTCAATCAGATCACACCAACTTATACCTATTTTTCCGTTCCGCAACAAGACTTGCCCCAGATCATGCAGCTACACCGGGAGAAAAAATTAGAAGTACGGGCTTTTCTCAATGGGAATTATGAAAACCCCTACACCGGCACACTCGATTTGATTGATAATGAAGTCAATACCGAGACCGGTTCGATTTTGATGAGAGGCATTTTTCAAAATGAAGAAAAGAAGCTCTGGCCGGGAGAATTTATCGATGTCCATCTGATCCTCGGCGAGCAGAAAAATGCCATTCTCATCCCCACAGAAGCCATTGCTCAAGGGCAAAAAGGACAATACGTTTTCATCATCAAAGAGGACAACACAACAAAGCTGAAATGGATTGAACCAGGACAACGCATTGGAAAAATGACCATCATCAAAAAAGGAGTCGAGCCCGGTGATCACGTGGTATTGCAAGGCCAAGTCAACCTAGGTTCCGGAACGAAGGTCAGCATAAAAAATACCGTAAAAGGGTCCATATGAATCTTTCAAAAGCTTTTATCAAACGCCCTGTGATGACCACTTTGGCCGTGCTGGCGATTGCTTTTTTTGGAGTGATTGCCTATCGGGCACTCCCTGTAAGCGATCTTCCAAATGTAGAATTCCCTACGATCGAGGTCGATGTCACATATCCAGGAGCCGATCCGATCACCATTTCCAATAACATTGTCACTCCGCTTGAACAACAATTCATGACCATTGATGGGATTCAGAGTATTTCCTCCACTAGCAAAACAGGAAGTGCAACGATCCTTTTAGTTTTTGATCTTGACCGCAATATCGATGGTGCGGCTACCGATGTCCTTTCTTCCATCAACGCGGCCCAGCAGCAGCTCCCCCAAGATCTCCCCTACATGCCAACGTACAAAAAAACCAATCCCACCTCCACACCGGTTCTCTTTTTCAGTGTCACCTCAGATACTCTTACGCTAGGAGAATTGTATTCTTATGCGCATACAGTCATTGGTGAAAGACTCAACATTGTGGAAGGGGTTTCAGAGGTCCAAGTTTTTGGACCACCTTTTGCCGTTCGCATTCAAGTGGATCCCCAAAAGCTCGCCTCTCGCAATATCGGGATTGATGAGTTTGGACTTGCCATACAAGAAGCCAATGTCTACCTCCCGACAGGAACTCTCTTTGGTAAAAAAACCGAGTTCACAATCGATTGCCAGGGACAGCTCACAAAAGCAGAAGAATATAAAAACCTCATCATCAAAAGTGAAGATGGACTCATCACACGTGTCAGCGATGTGGCCAATGTCTATGACAGCGTTTGGAACGATAAAGTCTACGTCAACTACATAGATAAAAACGTCTCAGAGCCCATGGTGGGACTAGCAATTCGAAAGCAGGCCGGAGCCAATACCCTCGACATCATCGAGGCAATCAATAAAAAACTCCCCGTCCTCATCTCAGAAATTCCCAATTCTGTCCATGTATGGAGGGTGTACGACCAATCCGAATATATCAAAGAATCGATTGCCGATGTCGAAATGACCTTGGGAATCGCCTTAGCACTCGTCGTTTTTGTGATCTTTCTTTACTTAGGAAAACTCATCAATACCATCATTCCTGCGATGGCAATCCCCTGCTCAATCCTAGGGACATTTATCATCATGAGCTTCCTCGGATTTTCCATCGATATCCTCTCCTTCCTCTCCATCACCCTTGCCATTGGATTCCTCGTCGATGATGCGATCATCGTTATGGAAAACATCGCCCGTCATGTCGAACTGGGCAAAACCCCATACATGGCCGCCATGGATGGATCCAAGCAGATCAGTGTCACGATTCTCTCGATGACCGTTTGCCTTTCTACAATCTTTATCCCCCTCATCTTCATGGAGGGAATTATTGGTCGCATCTTGCATGAATTTGCCATGACAATCGTCATAGCCGTTCTTCTTTCAGGAGTCATTTCCCTCACCCTTACCCCCATGCTCTGCAGCCGCTTCATTGCCTCCTATAAGCTCGATGAGAAAAAAACCAAAGTCGAGAGATTTTCAGAGTGGATCAATACCAAACTCTTAAATACATACAAACCCACGCTTGAGTGGGCTCTTCATCACCGGAAAACAATCCTTGCCTGCGCCCTCTGCAGCCTAGGAGCCTCCATCTTTTTACTTGTCACCCTCCCCAAAGACTTCCTTCCCAATGAAGATATCGGATTCGTTCAAGGCTTTGCGCAAACACGCGATGGCACCTCTCCTTACAAAACTATTGAACTCACAGAGCAAATCCAATCAGTTGCCATCAAAAACCCTTACGTGGAAAAAGTCGTCAGCCTTGGAGCCGTACAGCAAGATAACCAATCTGTCTTTTATTTCCGTCTGACAAATATTCACGATCGCCCTTCTACTTCCGAAGTCATCGACATGCTCAACAAAGAGTTTTACGAAAATCTCGTAGGCGTGCAGATCTTCCTTAAACCCCTTCCCCTCATCAATCTGCAGGTGGGGGCAGAAGCCGCAAAAGCAGCCTACCAATACACCCTCCTCAGCTTGAACTCAAAAGACCTCTACAAAGCCGCGACAAGCCTTGAAGCCCGCTTAAAAACCTTATCCGAGCTCTCTACCGTAGCAAGTGACATGGATATCACCCAGCCTCAGCTAAAAATCGATATCAATCGAGACAAGGCCTCTGTCTACAACATCTCCGCTTTGCAAATTGAAAAAATGCTCAGCCTCGCCTTTGCCGATATCAACCTTTCTCCCATCAATGAGCCCGACAATCAATACTATGTAATCATGGAAACCCTTCCCAAATTCTATCGAGATCCAGACATGATGAAACAGCTCTGGCTCCGCTCAGGCACTGGTGATCTCGTCCCCTTTAGCGAAATCGTCACTGCAACAGAGACGGTTGGTCCTCTCACTGTCAACCACTTCAATGGCCTCCCAGCTGCCACCTTAAGCTTCAATCTGGCACAGGGGGTTCCCCTGCAGACAGCACTAGATGCAATTGACAAGGCCTCTAGCGAACTCCTCCCCCACGCCGTTTTCGGCACAGTCGAAGGAGCTGCCAACATTTTCAAGCAGTCCTTTGCCAACCTCAATTTCTTGCTTCTCATCACCATATTCGTCATTTACGTCATCCTCGGCATCCTATACGAGAATTTCTTTCATCCAATCACGGTGATGTCCACCCTTCCTCCTGCCGCACTAGGAGGCCTCCTCACCCTCATCCTCTTCCACTACAGCCTTTCGCTCTATGCCTTTGTCGGAGTTGTGATGCTTCTCGGGATTGTGATGAAAAACGGGATCATCATGGTCGACTTTGCCAACGAGACCATGGAGAAGGGAGAAAAAACGGCCCATGATGCCATCTATGAAGCCTGCTGCGTGCGTTTCCGCCCCATTTTGATGACCACCCTCGCTGCCACAATGGGCGCAGTTCCCATTGCTGTTGGCATCGGCGGCATTACAGCCGCAAGCCGACGCCCCTTAGGGGTCGTCATTGTAGGCGGACTCATTTTCTCTCAATTCCTCACCCTGATCCTCACTCCCGTCATCTATCTCTACATCGAAAAACTCCGGATCTGGTTCCATAAACGACAAACGCCTAAAGAGGGATAGTCTCATGGGCTGTTTTTTAATCGGAGTGACAGGAAAAGGATTTAGCGCTAGCGGCCAGGCCCTTATTGGGAGCGTAAGTGATGATCCATACGATATCCGCACATTCATGAAAGCCGTCAGGCCAAAAAAGAAATCACCCTTCTTACGACCCCAAGCGGTGAAATCACACCCGAAGGCCAAGACGCTTGTAACGCGAATTCGGGATCAAATTTATAGAGAAAGTGGCCAGATTTTTGAGGAGTTTTTCTCTCAAAATATAAGGACAATAGCCCATGGGCGCCTATAGCCTTATATTTTGAGAGGAAAAATACCGAAAAGATGGTTGCTAGCTCTATAAATTTGATCCCGAATTCGCGTTTGTATTCAGGGTCTTGGATGATGCTTTGAAAAAGCATCTACAAGATGCTTTTGGCTGATATGGGTATAGCGATCGGTCGTTGCAACACTGCTATGTCCGAGCATTTCTTGGATGACCCTAAGATCCGCCCCGTTTTCAAGCAAATGCGTCGCAAAAGAATGTCGCAGCGTATGCGGCGAAATCGACTTGAGAATGCCTGCTTTCTTGGCATGCAATTTGACCCGATTCCAAATGGTGATCCGATCCACTCGCACACCCCTAGGAGAGACAAAAAGAGCCGCATTTTTCCCATCACCACGAAAGTGGAGCAAATAATGATCCACCGTTTCCAAAGCTGATTTTGCTATGGGAACAACCCGTTCCTTGCCCCCTTTGCCAAGCACACGGACAGTATGATCGCCCACATCAGTAACATTGAGCCCGCAGACCTCCGAAACCCGCAAGCCCGAAGCATAAAGGACCTCTAAAATCGCCCGATCCCGAGCCCCTAAGGGCTCCTCGATATTGGGAATAAGCAAAAGCTCCTGCACCTCATTTTCGGTCAAAACATCAGGAACAAGCTGCCACACCTTGGGGGTATCGAGATAGAGAGTTTCTTCAGTCGGGACAAGTTTTTCTTTGCGTAAGAAACGAAAAAAGCTCTTCAGAGCGATCATGGCTCGATAAATTGAGCTCGAAGCCTGTTTTTTGCTCTTTAGATGATCCAAAAAGGCAAGGATTTCTCCCTTAGAAATCTCAGAGAACTGGGAGATCCCCCTCTTCTCGATCACAGAAAGAAAACAAAAGAGATCCCGCCGATAAGCAATCGCCGTATTCTTGGAAAGCCCCCTTTCAGAAGCCAGGTAAAAAAAGAAGTCTTCGAATGTTTCTCTCACAAACTAGAGTATATTAGTCTGCAACGGATTTGACAAGATGAGGTTGTAGCATAGCTCGAAGTTCTTCTAAATGAGCCTTCTTCGTGAGTTCTACCGCCCTGATCACAGCACGTGTCGCTTCTTTCAAATCCCCATCATGTTTTTTCTTTTCTTCATCGATCATAAGGCGATGGATCTCAGACAAGTTTTTAAACATGATTTCAACCTGCTCTTTTTTGTCTGCATCGAGAGCTTTCATTAGAGTCTCTAAAGTAGGATTTTTTTCATTGTGTCGACGTTCATTCCGGTTGATGATGGCCCATGTCGCACCATTTTGCGCAAGCCAAATAGCAGCTAAGACAAAAGAGATGACAATAGGAGCAGTCCCAAGGGTAATCACCCCAGAAAGCCCTAAAGCACTCACAGCCAAGAGAGAAGCCACTCCCATCACAGCCGATGCGGCAAGCATTTTCTTATCATGAGGAGCAGGACGATCCCCTCGATAACTTTGAAGAAGATAATATCCGTCAGTAATCAGCATGGTGATGCTGAATACAAGCATCAGCGCCGTTGAGACCAGAATACCCGTACCACCTGTCAATGCAATTGCAGCAACCATTGCAGCAATACCGAGAACCAAAACACCAATTATAATGGCCGATTCAGTGATTTGTCTTTGCGTAGACTTTTTGATCACATCCACAAGCTTATTCGCCTGCTGGATTGCAGAGGGATCACCTATTCGGACACGACCTGCAAGAGACTTTGCTGAAGAGACCTCTTTCATAGCATCCATTCCAGAACTTCCCAAAATTCGCCCCATTTTAGCCTGTTTTTTGAGCTGGGTTTTTTGGACACGCATGTCAAGACCGATCATCATCAACTGCTCTTGGACCCTTTTTTGCATACTTTCAACCGAGCAGTCTTGCACTCCCTCTTCGAGGATATCGTGCACCATACTTTTCAGTCTTTCTTCCGGGACATCTTTGATACCCAGTTCTTTCAAAAGTTTACCTAAGTTTTCTTTGCCAACGCGATATGCTTCATCAATGAGAACCTTATTCGCAGCAGATTCTGAGCCATGTTTTTTCACAAGCTTTGTATAGACCCCTCCAGCGTTGACCCGCATTTTTTTCTGGATAATCTCGATTTGGCCAGCAAGATCTTCAGCCTTTTTCAATTTGCTTTGGAATTGATACCCCTCGTACATCTGAATCCCAAGCATCGTAGACACGACAGCAAAGAATATGCACCAAAAGACCAAACTGGCTATAGAAAAGCCATGGCAAACGCGTCCAAGCAAACTCTCTGGCTTGATATCTTTGATCGTATCAAAAATCGTTAAGACCCTAAACCCAACCGAACTTGCTCCAGCACCAGCCATCGAAGCTCCTTCCAAAGTAGAAATGCGACCAATGAGAGCACCCCTACGATCGCCAATAGCTTCAGCGTATCCGATCGTAGAAGGGACGTGAGACATCTTGACAAGTCCAGCAAGGAAAGTAATCCCCGACAAACTTCCAAAAGTCTGATAAGCCGTGATCATATCCTTTGAAGAGAAGAAATCCTTCATCCAAGAGAGGGAAGAATTAGGGTACATAGCCAAAAGACTCAACCCAAAGTCCTCAGAAGTGCGATAGAGCGAGGTATAATCACCAACCACATACATATCTCCAAACGCAAGCTCAGAAACAAGCGCGGGATCTTTGAGTACACCAGGACCCTTTGCAAAAAGAGCTGCAAAAAGAGCTTTTTGCAAGACATCCTTAGGCACAGGAGCCTGTTGCGCAGGACCTTGCCTTTGCCAGCCAATTGACCACCTAAGTGCTTGACTAGCATGGGAAAAGAATGTTTGGCCTATATTTAACATAGTTCGCGTTTCCCTTATTTAGGGTCTTTATTATAGAGCTTTATGCAATTAAATGCAAGGAAAAATTATAATTAACTAATATTAAGCAAGAAATAAATACATCCACAAACCCTTGAGATTTAGTACCTAAAATTGTACACTTCTTGAAAAATGGAGAAAAACATATGCCAACAGTTAATAATCAGGGACTTGACCAACAAGCGGCCAACGCATTCACAACCCTAGGAAATGTTGTTTCATTCCCTTTTCAGACAATGGGTTTTATCGTCGACAAGGTCGACCAATTATTACCCGACGTAGTGGAGAAAAGACACTACAAAACAGATGTACCCGCTCTAATCGATGTAGCACGTAGGGTCTTTTATGCCTTTTATGATTACCATACTAAGATCTTAAAAAACACCAAAGAGTGGTCGAACGATGTAGAGCGATGCACCGAGAAGTTTGTCCGAAAGATCCTTTTTCCCTTTTCAATTTGTCGTTTTGGCCGGGCAATCCAAACAACAATTGCTAAAGATGTTCTGGGAAATATCGCCAAAGCCATTTCTTGGGTCGTCCTGCAGCTTTTCCACTTAACCCCTTATTTCTTAATGGTTTCTACATCTACAGGAATCAGCTTTATTTTAAACATTGCCATCCCACTCCCTTTTCTCGCAGCGAGTGCAGTCACCATCCTTTCCCTTCAGGCATTTTTCATTTATCGCCTAGTAAAAGAAATCGAGCTCTCCAATAAAATTTTAGAAGAAAAATTGGATCAAGTGACCAATTTTGTCGGAGTCGCGAAACAAAACATAAAGGTAATGAAAGGTATCGTGAACGTAAATCTTCAGCGACTAAAGAACGCAGGACGCCGTGCTTGGCGTTGGGGCGTCTCTTATATCCCCTCAAGAAGATCTTCACAGTCTACTGTGAGTCAAGATATCCGATAGTTTCACGAGGACATCCCGCAAAACGTCTAGGGGCTCCTGCTCAGCATTAAATGACGAAATGAGCTCTTTCGGATATTGACCCAAAACATTAACCGTCTCACTCTCATAGACTTGCATGCGAGTTTTCAAAATCTTCTCATCGAAATCATCAATTCTCCTTTCGATCGTAGCGCGGCGCTTTAAGCGCGCAATCAACCCATCCACATTGGGCATCTTCAAATTGATGATATGGACCAGATCAATATGAGGAGCAATCAACTCCGTCTGGCGTACCGTCCTGGGAACCCCATCGAGTAGCAAAAACTGCTCATGTGGAAAATAGCAATTGGTTGCGATCAAACCTGCAACATAATGTTTCCAAATCTCAATCGTCACCTCATCTGGAACCAATTTTCCCACTCCAGCATACTTGTGAAAGGTCTTTCCTGCCGGAGATTCAGGAGAAAGCCCTCGAAAAATATCACCAGAAGAGAGATGGTAATGATTTCCTGCGCTACTCAAAAATTTACTTAGCGTTCCTTTACCTGATCCAGGGGGGCCAAAAACCAAAATACAGCGATGCGGAGTCAATTCATCAGAAAAGTATTCTTCCATAACGTTACATTGCCGAATTTTAAAAAAAAAATTAATCAAAAAATAAAATACAAAAATTTTTAATAATACTTTTTATATTTAATCAT